>JANMJN010000481.1:0-12000 GCA_031371355.1 Saprospiraceae bacterium | reverse complement strand
CGCGATGGAGAGTATGACGACGATTGGGGGTTAGATTTCAACACCTTTTCCTATAAAACCCAACACCTCTTCAATCGCAATTTCTGTATAGTCATTTATGTATTTCACCACATTCGGTAAGTGTTCAAACTCCGCACGTTTATGCGTTGTCAAAACAACAATAACAGGACACCCCGCATTAAAAGCCGTTGTCGCACCTATCGGTGAATCTTCAAAAATAAGACAATTACTGAGGGGTATATTCATCCCCTCCGCCGCTTTTTCAAAGACTTCAGGATTGGGTTTTCCTAACGAAACATCATCAGAATTGACGACTTTTTTGAAAAATTGATGCAAATTGAGATTATTCATCACAAAATTGACATTACCAGGAGGTGCAGCCGTGCCAATACTGAGGGGTATGTTTTTGGATACACAATCGTTCAAAAAGTCTTGCAAACCGTCTATCAATTTCAGTTCAGGTAGAAAAACTTCGCGGTAACGTTCTTCTTTTTCTCCAGCGATCTGCCGCCGTTGTTCAGGAGTAAACCTATCGCCAAACAACCGTTCAATGATTTCCTCGTTTTTGCCGTGAATGGTTCGATGCACATCGTGAAGCAGCATCTCCAAGCCCAATTCCCGTAACTTAATCTGCCAAGCGCGGTGATGCGTCATCATATTGTCCACCATCGTGCCGTCCATATCGAAAATAAAACCTTTTGTCATAAAAATAAAATTAGATAAGAGCGATAATTGACGTTGTGTTCATTTCAACAACATCAGAATGTGTGAGTTCACGTACAATTATGCTTACATTTTGAGAAAAAAGTGCTAAAAGTTGGCTGTTTCGAATATTTCCAACAGTAAGAAACAGCAATTTATGAGGTTCTTTTTTGGCGTTAAAAGTATCAAAAAAGTCAGAGTCTTTACTTATAACAACGCGCTGTTGCTGCATCGAAATTTGATTGATATACGCATCGCCAGTTGCATTTTTCAATGGCAAATCTAAGGTATGTATCGCATCATACGCCAATGAAACAAGGAGGATAGCCAATGACTTTGGCAAATGGGCATCTAAGATAAATTTCATGCCGCAAGGAGTTGTGTTATATTTTTAACTTGAGACAGACGAGCAGCAAATTGGAGACAAGCCAAAAGGTCTTCCTCTTCCAAATCCTCATAGTCTTCAAGTATCTCCAAATGAGTCATACCAGAAGCTAAGAGTTCAAGAATTGTTTGAACAGGATACCTCAACCCCCTTACAACGGGTTTACCATGACAAATATCTGGGTCAGATGTAATGCGATTTAAAAGATTATTGTGAAGCATATTCTTTAATTTTTATCAAAATTACAATTTCTTTGTAGAAATAAAAGTAAAAAATTAAACCTGCCGCTTCAAATAAGTCCCATAATTGGGCAGCCTTACCTCATACTCTTCGTGCATCAAAGGAGAAGTCATCAAAAAATCGGCTGTGGCTCGGTCGCAAGCGAAAGGTATATTCCACACAACACCCAAGCGCAACAAGGCTTTGATATCGGGGTCGTGCGGCTGTGCTTCCATCGGATCCCAAAAGAAAATCATACAATCAATCCTATTTTCGGCAACCATTGCGCCGATTTGCTGGTCACCACCAAGTGGACCACTCAATAAACGTATTACAGGTTGTTCCAAAGCTTCTTCAATCAGTCGCCCTGTCGTGCCTGTGCCATAGAGCTCGTGATTGGCTAAAATTGTTTTGTTATATATCGCCCATTCAATGAGTTCGGGCTTTTTATTGTCGTGTGCAATGAGAGCGATGCGTTTTTTAGCAGCAAGTTTGCGGGTTTCGGGTGTATTTAAATTGCTCATTATTTTAATTTTTAGTGCAAAAATACGGGGATAATTTGAGGTTTTGCTTCAAAACGGTCTATATGAAATGGAAACAAAATAAAATTCTGTATTATCCTCAAATACTTTTCATTTATTAATGAGCTACGGATTTTACGAATTCAACTAATATAAGTCGTAATCAGTTGAATTCGTAAAACCAGTGCAATTCGTTGCTCAAAACTCCACTTTATATGCCAAATTAGGAATCAAACCCAATTGGTAACTTGTCAAAACCTTACCTTGACGACGGTCAAAATATTGCCAGCCTTCATTTTGTTGATTGCTTACATTTTGTAAATCCAACTGGACGGTTGAAGAATAACGGGCATGGCTGCGTTTCCAATAGACATTTAGATCCGTTCTGAAATAGTCTTTTAAATTTTGGTTTGCATAAAAATCAAAATAGCCACCCCTCAGTATCGTATGCACATTGATGCCTAAGAAACGGTTTTTCAATGTCCCCATAACCCATTCTTTACCAACCAATGCATTAGAAATGTAATGCCCATTAAATTGTGTATCAGACCATTGTGAACCAATATTGTATTTTGCATCATAAAAAGAGACATTGGCACGCCAGTAAAAACCCTTTTTGAGTTGCTGTTGTATATCAATTTCAATGCCCGCATTCCGCCCTGTAATGTTTTGATTTGAACTACCATAAACGCCATCATAACCATTGAGGGTTGAATAAGAAGCTTTGAAAATAGATTGGTAATAAGCCTCAATATTTGCCAATATATTTTTTGATAATTTGAAATGGTAAGCCAAATTGATGTTGTGAGACTTTGTAATATTTTCAATATCCGCACCATTAGAAAAGTTCAAGTCGGCAGGGACTGAAAACTGCGCTGGCACCATTTGGCTTTGTAAACTATAGCCCAAAGTCAGATTTGAGTTGTTCGCAAAAAGGTAATGGACATTGCCCGTCGGCTCAAAATTTGTTTGATTTTGTTTATTATTTGACAAATTATTCCACTGAACCAAGCGTACACCTACATTCGTCGCCCAGTTTTCTGTCCATTTTCCTTCCCATTCAACAGACGGTTGCAACCACCAACTTGACCGATTGGCTGGACGAATATCATTCGTTTGACCTGTTTTGTAAGTTTGTACATAGCTAAAATCGTCTTTTCGGGCGACGAAAGCCACTTTTAAGTTCTGTTTGGCATTAAGGATATAATTGTAAACAGATTTCAAAAACAATTTTGACGGTTGATTATTAACGTTGCGAACTATCACAGGCACATTATTCAAAGAAAAACCTACCGCAGAACGCTCATTTTCCAAGGCAGAGTAAGCAACAACCGTCGAAAGTCGTCCGCGCTGCCCCATATTCAGCTCATGACGTACACCGATAGCACCCATTTTGTTTGTAAAGGTGATGTCTTGACTGTCTTTATCCACTTTCCAATCCGTCCGATTTGGTAAATGGGTAAACAGGTTTTCACTTGTGCCATAAATACCAAAAAACATTAAAATTACCTGCTTTCTTAGTCGGAAAATTTAAATTGACGCTTAAATCTTGGAATTGTATCTCCTCATCGCCTAAAGGAACGCCCATTTTTGCGAGCAAGCCTATTGTAGAATAACGATAATGCACCAAATAAGAAGCTTTAGAATTTTTAGAAAACGCCCCCTCAGTACCCGCTTCCATTCCAACAAGTCCTAAGCTTAGTTGCGTTTCTCGGCGTTCATTATTGCCTTTTCGCAATCCAATGTCCATAACCGAAGTCAATGCACCACCCAAATCTGACGACATGGCACCTTTATAAAGTTGCGTTCCAGCCATCACATTGAAGCCAGGAATCAGCACACCACCGCCGTTGACGGTCGCTTGGTCGTTGCGTGTTCCTGCATTAGATAAATGGTTTGGATTAACAACTTCCGCACCCTCCAAGTACCATTGAACCATATTGGGCGAAGAGCCACGTACACTGATATTATTGCCTTGGTCATTCGTCGTTGCCGCTCCTGGCAGATAGGTAATCAGCCGCGCAGGATCATTGAATGTAGCCGGATAACGGCTTAAACGCTCGTTGCGAATGCCATTAATGGGGTCAAAATACTGCACACGTTGAGCCGATACAACAAGCGTTTCTGTATTGATAACCAATGATTTAAGGGGGATATCAAGAACAATTTCCTTGCCCGATTCTAACAAAATATCTGGAATAATCAGCGTTTCAAAACCAACAAAGCTGACCCGCAAAATATGACGCCCTACGGGTATTTTTTCCAAACGAAATAGCCCCTCAGTATTAGTTGTCGTTTTCAAGCTTTCATTATCTAAAACGATAGATGCTTCAATGAGTGTTTTTTGTGTTTCAGCGTCAAATACTCGTCCGCGAATCGTTTGAGTGATTTGAGCAAAAGTAGAATATGTTCCAAAGGAAAAAATAAAAATGATAGAAAAGGTCCGAAAAAGCTTCATAACACGTATTTATTTTAAAAAAATTCAAACAAAAAATATTTTTATCAACATTTTGTTATTCAGATGGTACTTAATAATTTTGTAATTCTAAACAAAACTAAGAAACTTATGCCAAACCATTTTGATCGTATCATAAAAGAGAATATCAATGCCCTTTTTTCATTTTTCTCTGAAAGAGAAGGTATTGATATTACAGAAATCGAAGAGTTTAAAGATAAACTTCAAATCACACTTGAACGTGAAGCCGATTTTTTGAAAAAGATTCTGTGTAAAAACCCCGACGAGGACTTTATTTTGCATTTTGAGTTTCAGATAGAAGAAGAAATACTCATAATGGCACGACGGTTACTGGTTTACCGAGGTATTCTTTTGCATAAGACGGGACTACGAACGAAGCAGTTTGTGATTTATTTAGGTAGTAAACCCTCAAAAATGCTTTCAGTCATTGAGCAAGAAGACCTTTGGTTTCAGTTTACCATAATCAATTTATGCAAAATACCATACCAAGAGTTACTTAACAGCGACAAACCAGAAGCCATAATCATGGCAATATTAGCTGATTTTAAAAACGAATCCTCTGAAGACGTTATTGAGAAAATATTGGCAAAATTAGCAGGTACCGTCGAAAGTCGTTTATTATTATCAAAATATGTTATCCAGTTGCAAGTTTTATCAAACCTGCGTAATTTGCAGTCAGAAATTCATCAAAATATTCAAAATATGGCACTAACAACAAATATTGATTTGACTAAAGACCCATTTTTCAAAGAAGCGATTGATAAAGGTCTAAAAATAGGTTTAGAGCAAGGTTTAGAGCAAGGTTTAGAGCAAAGTATCATAAGGCTGTTAAAATCGGAAATTTTGACACATCAACAAATTGCCGATGTAATGAATGTCTCGATTAGCTATGTATCTAACCTTCAACAACAGTTAGATGGATCGCCTAAGAAGGGCAAAAAGAAAAAATAACCCTTTTTTACTGAGGGGTATATACAAATAAAAACCGCCGAAAAACCCAAGACTTTTCGGCGGCTATCATATTTTATATCCCTAAAATTTTTCGATTCCCTTTTTCATCAGGTGCTGCGCCTGCAAAGTCATCAAATGCTTTTTCAGTCACATTGATAATATGATTTTTAATAAAAGGTGCCCCTTCTGCTGCACCTTGTTCGGGAGCTTTGATACAACATTCCCATTCCAGAACTGCCCAACCGTCATAATTGTATTGCGATAATTTTGAGAAGATAGATTTAAAATCCACCTGTCCATCGCCCAATGAACGGAAACGTCCTGCTCTGTTCGTCCAGTCTTGATAGCCGCCATAAACACCTACTCGACCAGTAGGATTAAATTCAGCATCTTTGACGTGGAACATTTTTATGCGCTCGTGATACAAATCAATGTATTCAAGGTAGTTCAATTGTTGCAAAACGAAGTGACTTGGGTCATAAAGCAGGTTTGCGCGCTTATGATTTTTTACTTTATCGAGAAACATCTCGAATGTAATACCGTCGTGCAAGTCTTCGCCAGGGTGAATTTCGTAGCACACATCAACGCCACTTTCATCAAATTTGTCCAAAATAGGTTTCCATCGTTTTGCTAATTCTTTAAACCCTGTTTCCACCAAACCTTGCGGACGTTGTGGCCAAGGATAAACCGTATGCCACATTAAAGCGCCGCTAAATGTGGCATGGGCTGCAAGCCCTAAGTTTTCACTCGCTTTCGCTGCCCAAAGAAGCTGTTGAACTGCCCATTTTTGACGTTCTTTTGGCTTGCCTTTTACTTCATCAGGTGCAAAATTGTCAAACATTGTGTCATAGGCAGGATTGACAGCAACGAGTTGCCCTTGTAAATGCGTCGAAAGTTCCGTGATTTGCAAGCCAAAACTTTGGATTTTGCCTTTCAATTCATCGCAATACGTTTTAGACTCGGCGGCTTTTTGTAAGTCAATCAAGCGGCTGTCCCATGTTGGAATTTGAACACCGATATAACCTAAGCTGGCTGCCCATTGACAAACGCCTTCGAGTGTGTTGAACGGTGCTGTATCGCCCATAAATTGAGCGAGGAAAATAGCTGGACCTTGGATGGTTTTCATAAAACAGAGATTGGATTTTAGTTGTGAAATTTTGATTCCCTAAGTATATTGGGCAATTTTATGGGTAAAAATAATAAAAAAAAGCGTTCCAACATCCCAAAACCCTCAAAATAATGAGGGGTCTTTTTTGGAACATTGGAACGCTGTGTGATGATGCTTTGACCTTTGAATTCAATCGATATCACCCATTGGGTAATAAATTTTTTCGTACATCTCAACGAGTTCGCAAATAAGTTCGCGTTCGTCAATGTCGTTACAAACAATGAAATCTTGGTGCATCAGATTGTGTACTTGTTGCATTGCAATATCGTATTGCTCCTGCACGCGCATCGTATCCAACATAATTTGTAAATTTTAGGCGATAGTTAGAAATTTAAGTTTAATGACTCGCTAAAATTACACCATTTTCAGTAAAGATGAAGAATTAAAATGTAAAATTCTTTAAAAATCAGTCATTTTGTTTGTTTCAACCCTTTATTTACCGTTTTTTGTTCTTAATCCACAGCAATCCATTTACCTTTTTTGTTAGATTCGACAACTTTATAAATGAATTTCATGCCTCGAACACCATCTGATACTGAGGGGTAGTCAAATATCGGGTCTTGCTCTTGGCCGTCCAAAAGGGCTTGGATATGCTTCGCAAAATTGCGATAGACATTTGCAAAAGCTTCCAAATAACCTTCGGGATGACCCGCAGGTACACGAGTATGTGCAATGGCTTCGGGTGATGCCGACATTTGAGGATAAAGAAAACTCAACCCTGTTCTGAAAATCTCTTTTGGTCTATCCAACCATTTGATAATCAAGGAGTTTGGATCCATTTGATGCCATTCGAGTCCGCCCTTTTCGCCCCAGATCCGGATATTCAGCCCATTCTCTTCTCCTACTGATATTTGCGAGCAATGTAAAATACCTTTGGCGCCATTGTCAAAACGGAGCAAAACATTGGCATCATCGTCCAACAAACGCCCTTCGACGAAGGTCGTCATATCAGCATATAACTCTTTGATTTTCAAGCCTGTGATGTATTCAGCGAGGTTCTCCGCATGTGTTCCGATATCGCCCATTGCACCCACGATACCCGACCTCTTCGGGTCAGTCCGCCAAGAGGCTTGTTTGGATGCCTCATCCTCCCTTTTAGTCGCCAACCAGCCTTGTGGATATTCGACAACGACCTTACGAATGTTACCAATGTCGCCATTTTTAATCATCGCCCGAGCATGTTTGACCATCGGATAACCCGTATAATTATGGGTTAAGGCGAAAAGCATCCCTGTTTTTTCGACGATTTTTTCCAATTTTAAAGCTTCATCGAGGCTAAAACTGAGGGGTTTATCGCAAATCACATGAAAGCCATTTTCCAGAGCCATTTTTGTCGGCGCAAAGTGCACATGATTGGGTGTGACGATACTTACGAAGTCCATACGCTTGTTTAAGGGCAACTTTTTTTCCGATTTTATCATGGTTGCAAAATCTGGATATACTCGTTTTGGATCTAAATATAATGCTTCACCTGAACGACGAGACCTTTCAGCATCGCTGGAAAATGCGCCGCAAACGAGTTCAATTTGCCCATCTAAAGCAGCAGCCATGCGGTGAACGCCACCTATAAATGCGCCTTCACCACCGCCAACCATGCCCATCTTTAATTTCCTTGACATTATTTTCGAATTGATTATTGATTAATTGTTGATTGATTGTTTTTTTACCTTATTCAAGAAATCAGCGAAAATCAGTCGCATCTGTTGAATCTGTCGTCAATTTTCTAAACTTTCACCCAAGCCTGTTGCCTATTACTATCCAAAATACGTTCACAAATCAATAACTCACGATAACCATCTGCGAAGGTGGGAAAAGTCGGATTTTCAGGTTGTTTCCCTTCTGCAATAGCTGCATAAACCTCTTTGAACATCTGTTTTGATGTGTCAGGAAAGCCTTCATTATGTCCGCCAGGAAATGTCATCAAAGCACGTGCTTCAGGATACGCCAAAGACGGGTCGCGCATCAATGACTCATTATAGCCGTTGCGGTTGCCAATCCAAATTTCATTTGGTGATTCAGAATTGAAAGCAAAAGTCTTTTTTGACCCTGAAATCTCTAATTTTAATTGATTTTTACGCCCTGCGGATACTTGCGAAACTGTTACAGAACCCCGATTGCCATTATCAAAACGCAACATAACGTTGGCGTGGTCTTCGGTTGTAATCGGCACATCGGCGTAGTCTTCTGGTTGTAGCATTTTGCCCGAATACGTTTCAACTAGCTTCAAAGGCTTCTTACGGGTTTTGTGGATTGTGTTAAAATCCGCCATGACTTCAACTGTTTTCAGACCTGTGATATATTCAATGACATCCATCAAATGCGAGCCAATATCGGCAATTGCCCTTGAATCACCAGATTTATCAGGCTCTAAACGCCAGTTATAATCTGTTTCATAGAACAACCAATCCTGCAAATACGAACCGATGATAGAATATACATCGCCCAAGTCCCCTTTTTCACGCATCGTTTTCATCTGACGCACCAACGGATAATAGCGCAAATTGAAATGCACGGCATTGACCAAACCTGTTTGCGCCGCTAAAGCCACCAACTCCTCCGCTTCGTGCAAGTCTTTTGCCAAAGGTTTTTCGCAGATCACATGCTTACCCGCTAATAAAGCGGCTTTTGATTGTGAAAAATGGAGAAAATTGGGTGTACAAATATGCACAGATGTAATATCCTCTTGCTTCAATAAATCGTCGAAAGTGTATGCCCGAGCGATGCCTAATTGTGCTGCTTTTTCTTTTGCCAATTCAATATTGACTTCGCACAAAGCGGCAACTTCTACATTTGGCAAGCGGCGTAAAGCCTCGATATGTGCTGGTCCGATAAATCCTGTTCCGACTACGCCGACTTTAATTTTTTCCATATCTGATTTTTAATTAGTTTTTTATAAAAAGTTTGTCCTTATCTCTAAATACTGAGGGGATGCAGAAAGCATAGCAAAGCCTAAAATACCACCTATGATTTTTGATTGATTCATAAAAATTGATATTCAGTCTTTTAATTTTTCATAAAAGATGATTTCAAAGGGAGAGTTCTGCTCTTTAGTGCGTTTTAATTCTTTAAAATCAAAAATACTGAGGGGGTATATAATGAAAACCTTGCGGCAAGTTCTGAAACTTGCCGCAAGGTAATACTACCATATTTTAAGCTGTTTTAGCCTTTTTTTGCCAAAAATATAAAATTGTGAAAGCAAAAATAAGAATCAAAGGGAACAAAGTCATCGTAGATAAAGTGGCTTGTCCAGCAGCCAGCTCCATTTCATCGCCCGTAAGACCCGCAGCTGTTTTTTCTGCTTTAGCAGTATCAATCCAGCGACCAATAATGGGTTGAAAAACCGAGGTTGAAAACATACCGATACCGCCAATGATGGACATACCCAAGGCACCACTTAAAGGCACTTTTTCAGCGATAAAACCAACCATATTGGGCCAGAAATACGCCACACCTAAAGCAAAGAAAATAGCAGAAACATAAGCCATACTGCCCGTTGAAGTGCTGAATAAATAGATACCAATCGTAGCCAACACAGCAGAGCCTAACAACACACCTGTTTGGTCAAAACGATGCACAATATCACCACCAAAATATCGGGCAACCGCCATTAAACCCGTTACCAAAGCCAAAATGAGCATTGGGCTTGCACCAGATTTACTCATAATCAAACCTGTCCATTGTTGCGGACCGAACTCTGTAATCGCCGTCAATGCCATACACCCAAACATAAATATATACAATGGTGTCGCCATGGCTTTAAGGTTTTCACCAATAGAGGTTACGCCTTCTGTTTTAGGTTTAGGGAATTCTTGTCCCCAAAACAAGTAAGCATATATAACCGTCGGAATGATAATAAACCAAATTTGCGCTTGCCAACCCATATCGGCATCCGTCATAAATTTAGAAATTAAACTGCCTATAACGATACCACCAGGAAACCACATGTGAAAGCGGTTCAATCTTTTACTCATTTCTGCGCCTTGATATGCATCTGCAATCATTGGATTACAAGCCGCTTCCGTACAACCATTACCCACACCGATTAGGAAAGTAGAAACTAAAAGACCTGTATAACCACCTAATACTTCAGGATAAAGGGTCAAAAGGATACCGAGCGCATGGCAAACAAAGGCTGTCATCATGATCTTTTTGGGTCCGACTGTATGATAAACAAGTCCGCCAGCAATCATTGAAAGTGGAAAACCTAAGAACCACATAGAGTTAATGAAACCCAATTGTTCCGCATTTAATTGAAAAGCCTCTCCTAATTGAGGTAAAATACCTGCACGAATACTAAATGAGAATGCCGTTGTGATTAAGGCAAAACAGCTTCCCAGAAAAAGACGATCTTTGTTGATGTTTGACATGATTTTTCGAATTGATTGTGTAATGTAAATAACTTTTTGATACGCTCAAAAGTAGCTATTTTCTGCAATTGACCAATTGTTCTACCGTCATTTTTCTTGATTTGGAAAATTTTATTTTGAAAATGTAATTTAGACACATAATCTTAAACAAAATAAGAGCATTTGGAAGGAATTTACTGAGGGGTATGTATGTCAATTAATGCCTAATTTTTGTGTTTATTGAACAAATCTATCATCGCAGCCGTCATCGCTGATACACCTGTTCGGATGGTTTGAGGTGGATATGGATTGAACTGGGGGTGGTGCAATGGTGGTAAAAAAGTGGTCGGATTGCCTGTTTTAGCATCAAAATTTAAGGGATTGACCGAACCCAACCACGTCAAGGCAATAGGTATTTCGCCGCCTAAACTGTATGAAGCAAAGTCTTCTCCGAAAGTATAAGGTGGCTCTTGATGGACATTTTCCGCGCCTAAAACTTGCCTAAATGTCGTTTCCATTTTGGATACCAAATCGAGGTCATTTATAAGTGGTTTCGTAATGAATGCCCGTTCTGAAATTAACGGAAACATATCTGTCTGCAAACCCGATGCGGCGGCTTCACTGTTGCAAATACGACGAATAGCCGCTAATATTTGCTCATATATGGTATATGAAAATGCTCTAACAGTCAATTTTAAATACACTTCTGATGGTAAAACATTGTGATTTTCGCCTCCTTTTATCATACAAACCGACACAACAGCAGGCTCAAATGGATTGATTTCACGGCTAACAATGGTCTGCAAACGCATAATGATGGATGCTGCCAAAACAATCGCATCAATGGCAGTCACAGGATAACCGCCATGCCCACCAACACCTTTGACCTTGATATCCAACATCTGAACCAAAGCCAAAGTCCGTCCTTTGACAACGCCAACTGTGCCACTTGGCAATGTCGGCGAAACATGGTATGCCAAACAATACTTGGGTTTTGGGAAACGTGTAAACAAGCCATCGTCAATCATTTTTTGACTGCCGTTGAAAAATTCCTCGCCAGGTTGACAGACAAAAACGGCTGTTCCGCGCCATTTCGCCTTCAATTTTGACATATTTCGGGCAATACCGATCAAATTCGCCGAGTGCATTGAGTGTCCGCACTGATGCCCACGCCCTTCAATTTTTGACGCCCAAACCTCTCCCCTATCATCACGAACTGGCAAAGCATCCAT
>JANMJN010000480.1:0-5773 GCA_031371355.1 Saprospiraceae bacterium | reverse complement strand
TAGAACCGATGCTTTGATTAGATTCTTTGTCAAAAATAGGTGTCCAGTTCACACCGCTGGAAGTGGATTTCCACACGCCACCCGATGCTGCACCAGCATAAATGATGTCATTTTTGATGTCCACATCAATAGACGTGATGCGTCCTGACATTGAAGCAGGTCCTATCGAACGAGGTTTGATGTTTTTAAACCCTTCTAAATCAATCTTTTGTGCAAAAATACTGAGGGGGGTGAATAAGAGGCAAAAAGCAAAAGGCAAGGAGCAAAAAGTCCGTAATTGTTTTTTCATTTCTAAAGTTTGGTTTGAAATTGATGAATAAAATGCGAAGAAACGAAGAAAGTAAGAATCGAAAATTATTACACCTTGTTGTAAAAGTAACAGAGCAGTTGTTCGTCGAAAGAGTTTCCCATGAAAAAAGTTATTTTCTGTAAATTTTGCCGCAAAAAAAAAAGAGTCACCTAAGGCAACTCTTTTTTTGTATTCAAGAATACTAAAAAAAATCTATTATAAATTTTCAAGTTCTTTATGCTTAAGGTAGACATCAACAAGACTAATGACTCCCCAAGCAACAAAAATGCCAATGCCCATTAAGCCCGTTAATTGAATTTCATCGCTGAGTGTGCCATTGAATTGCAAGCCAAAAAAGAATAAAACTAAGCTCAAAGAGCCTAAAACTATGAAAAAAACAGCCATAAATTTTTTGCTTTTCATCAGTAAAAATGTTTAAGTGTGAATTATAAATTTGTAGTACTATACGAGAAAAAAAGTATCTTGGATTCTTCGGTTATAAAGAAATGATAGTATTACCATGTAAGGATCCCTTATTTGACCGCAAAAGTAAAAAAAGTAACAATAATGTTGTAAATTGATTACCTTTTTTTCCTAGAAAACAATTACAACAGCTACGAATTAATCTCTGCAGCACATAAACGCAAATACTGAACCGCTTAAACAAACTAAACGAAAATCAATTCATCAAATTTCATTCTATAGTAATTGTCTTTCAAAATCGAGTGTAATTGTCTAATTTTGTCCTTCTTTACTGAGGGGTATTCAAAAATACGATATTTACAGATTTTTTAACGATCAAAATAATGAAAGATATATTAGACTTACTCGGACGCTTACTTGTATCTGTTATTTTTTACTTTGAGGCTTATGACAAAATATTTTTTATGACCGCCACGCGGAAAACCATGTCTGACTACAGTATTTTTTGGCATCAGGATTTATTGATTTATGGCTCTTGTTTTTGCTTAATCCTAGGCGCGACATTGATTTCGTTAGGTTATCGGTCTGGATTCGGAGCTTTATTAATACTTTTTTATTGGATTCCATTGACTTTTATACTTGACAAATTTTGGGAAATTCCACTCCACGACCATGAAACACGGCGCAGTGTTGCGCTTCATTTTATGAAAAACATAGCCATAATCGGCGGTTTACTCATGGTCTATGTGCACGGAACAGGGCGATTCAGTATCCGACGATTGTTTGCAACCACACGAGTTTGATCCCCAAAAACGTCCATGACTTTAAAAATCATGGACGTTTTTTTTTATCACAACACACCAAAAACGTGTTGTTTTTCATCTCTTTATTTAAACTTTTAAATTGAAACGACAGATGACCAAAGCATCACAATTGAAGTAAAAACAGTAGAAAAAAAAGCATTTATAAAAGGATTACATCGTTTAGATGCTATTAACCAATAACGAGTAACAAATAACAACTTGACGGAATACGAACTCATAGAACGTTGCCGACAGCAGGAAGCTAAAGCCCAACGATTTTTGTACGAACGATACGCGCCGAAGATGCTCAGTGTGTGTCGTCGCTACATTTCGTCTCGGGAAGATGCAGAAGATGTGTTGGTTGAAGCGATGTTCAAAGTATTCGATAACATACAAGTATTTCAATCGGCAGGTAGTTTTGAGGGCTGGATTCGGCGGATTGTTGTCAATGAATCGTTGATGTTTTTAAGAAAAAAGCGACTTTTGACGGTTGATACAGATGGCTCTGAACTGAACTCTATTGACCATGCGACACCCCTCAGTATAGAGCATGAATTGGCGGCAAAAGAAATTTTACAATTGCTTGAACGTTTGCCGACAGGCTATCGGACTGTTTTTAACCTGTTTGTGATTGAAGGCTATAAACACATCGAAATTGCAGAAATGCTGAATATTAGTATCAATACATCGAAATCACAGCTTATTTTGGCAAAGGAAAGGATGCGGCGTGAATTTGAAAAATTGGAAAAATAGTTGGGGATTCGTTATTAGTTATTGGAGATTGGTCAGTTACGAAAAACAAATCCCCAACAACCAATAACGAATCTCAAATAACCAATAACGAAATGGAAGAAAAAGATTTATTCGACTTGTTCAGAGAGGAAAGTGAAAACCTCATCGAACAACCCCAAGCGGAGACGTGGCAACGGCTTGAAAAGCGATTGGTCACGTCGCGCAAGCGTCGGCAGAAGCGCAAGCCTGTGCCAACGCATTGGCTTGTGGTAGCAGCGACCATACTCTTAATCATTATCGCGGGCGTAGTCAGTTGGGTTGCCGCCCGCGAACATGAGGCGTTACTGCGCGGTCAAAATCAGTTTGCGGCTTTGGGGTTTTTGAAAGGAAAATGGTCAAATTCCGAAGGAAAAGTTGAAGATTCTTTGGTTTTTGAAGCCCCGGACTCGACGATACTGAGGGGGGTGAAAACACTGAAATATAAAGACATTTTGGTAGGTAACGATACTTTTTTGATATCCCAAAAAGGAAAGTACACTGTTTTTACCTATAAAAACCAACCTTATATTTTGAATTATACTGATTACCAAACATTTACATTTTTAGCGCCCGATGGTTCTACTATTCGTTTGCGGAGAAATATTGAAGGGCGTTTTACTCTGTCTTTTGACGAAGGCGTTATTTTCGTGTACAAAAAAATGTAGGATTGTTTATTAATAATAAACGGATTGCATGACAATTTAAAAGCATTTTTGTAAGTTTGTATGTAACGGTATTTTAATTTTCAAATCCTTTAACCTTCTATCCCAACATGAAAATGCTAATAAAAGGCGATAAAGGCGATGAAGTCCTTTTCGTTCAACGCTTGCTTAAAAAGCTTTATCCTACCATAGTTCCAGACAGCGATTTTGGCAATCAAACAGATTCGTTTGTCAAAAAATTTCAAAAAGCAAATAAATTGTCAGTTGATGGCATTGTCGGATCTATGACTTTCGACGTACTGAGTACCAAAGCGGCGCCGAAAGTCTTAGGAACAGATGTTTATCGCCATGATGCAACAGAAACGGATGCTTTTTGGCAAGATCTGGAAAGCAATTATTGGTTTGGTTTTATCAAATCGTCGGAAGGTAGTAATTGGACTGACCCACGTTTAGCAGAACACTTCGCCCGCTTTCATGACCTACGGATACTGAGGGGTGCATATCATTTCCCAAATTTGCTCAGTACTGATGTATCAGCTGAAGTCGATTGTTTTTTGAATGCTTGTAAAAGCGGCGGCTTGAATTGGAAAGATAAAGGTGTTCTCCCGCCTGTCTATGATGTCGAGCCTTTGAATGAAACTCAAGCCAAACAGTTTCCAAGCCAAAGCAAAAACATCACAGCAAGGATGAAAAAATGGCTTGAAACCGTAGAAAAAAAGACAGGGCGCACCCCCATAATCTATACTTCTCGGCGTATCTGGGACGAATTACTCCTTAGTCCACAAGGCTTTGACAAATATCCCCTTTGGGTAGCCAATTATGGCACAAACCTAACTCAGCCTAAATTGCCCTCCATTTGGAAAACTTATGCGTTTTGGCAATTTTTGGACAATTGGACAATTGGAGGTGTTAAAGGTTTTGACGTAAACAGACTCGGAATGCCTTTGAAAGATTTGTTGAAAATGGGCGGCTATTGAGTTTTAGGGGCTTTTCTATGAACGGCACGCCTTTATTACCTTATATTTGCGCCTTAAATTTTCCCTCACGAATGGCTAACGATACATTTACGATAAAACTATCCAAGTTTGAAGGACCCTTTGACTTGCTTTTGTTCTTCATCGAACGTGACGAGTTGGATATCTACGACATTCCTATTGCCAAAATCACGAATGATTTCTTATCATATATTCGTGAACTCGAAGCCATGAATATTGATTTGGCGAGCGAATTTATTGTTGTTGCAGCAACTTTGATGCGCATAAAAGCTAAATTACTCTTGCCTCGTAAGCCTATTGACGAATTAGGCAATGAAATAGACCCGCGCGAAGAACTTGTTAGTCGTCTGTTGGAATACAAACGTTATAAAAGTGTTTTAGAGGAATTGCGCCAATTGGAAGAAAACCGAGCCAGTCGTGAAGGAAGAGGAAATGCCCTAAAAGAGCTAAAAGACATTGCCATTAAAGCATTGGTTGACAATGAGTTAGAAGACCTAACACTATTCCGTTTGCTTCGGGTATTCGAGCGCATGATGCGCCAATTTGATGAAGAGCAGAAGCGACCGATTCACAGTATATATACGTATAATTATACCGTTGATACGCAACGAGATTTCATTTTGTCTAAAATGGAACAAGGCAAGAAAAGCGACTTTCGACAAGTTTTTGGCGAATTTGAAAATCGCCTACATGCTATTATCACTTTTCTCGCCTTGTTAGAAATGCTGAATCGGCAAGAACTCCACATCATGCAAGGCGAAGGAACAAATAATTTTTGGTTGTCCTTCTATGAGCATGAAAGTGTGTAAAATCAGTAATCATTTTCGTCTGAAGGGTCAGATTTTAAACGATGTGTGTTTTTGCAAACAGGAGATACGAGTACGAACATCCCGCAAATTAGCAGGAAGAATAGTAAAAAATGTTCCATGGGCGGACCGGTTTAAGTAGTTAAATTACGCTGTTCAAGATGTGTACTTTGGTTAATAAGTGGTTATTGTGCTCAATGTACAGTCACAAATATATTTATAGTTTCTTAATTTAAATATAATTAAATACGAATCGTGTGACATCACTTTATTTCATAGAAATTGGTAATTAAAAAAATTAATTCGGCATTTTAGCTTTTTTTCAAAACAAGCAGGCGCATATTTGCCCAGTTTCATGCCAATTCCGAAAAAACACAACCATCGGATGAATTAATATTTATGAAATATGTGACAAAAATTTGTTTAAAAAAAATTTTAAAAAAATATTTTTTAAGAAATTCTTGTAAAATCGCCAACATCCCTTTTATATTTGCACCGCTTCCAAGAGATACGCACGTGGTGGAACTGGTAGACACGCTACTTTGAGGGGGTAGTGCCGCAAGGTGTGCTGGTTCGAGTCCAGTCGTGCGTACAAAATTTTTCCAAAAGTCATTGACAATCAACGTGTTGTCAATGACTTTTTCGCTTTAATTCATTTTTTCCTATGATTGAATATACTTGTATTCCATTTAATAAATTAACAGTCAATGAGTTATACGACATCATGGCATTGCGTCAGAAAGTCTTTATCATTGAACAAAATTGTCCTTATCTCGATGCCGATGGCAAAGACCTCTCTGCAATGCACTTGATGGGTCGAGATACAGAGGGAGAGCTTGTAGCTTATACACGGCTTTTACCAAAAGGTATTTCCTATCCCGATTTTGCCTCAATTGGTCGAGTCGTCAGCTCTGATAAAGTGCGCGGACAAGGCGTAGGCAAAGTGTTAATGCAGAAAAGAATAGAAATGATGGAGAAACTTTTTCCAAACGAGCGGGTTAAAATTGGTGCACAAACGTATCTT
>JANMJN010000316.1:0-2673 GCA_031371355.1 Saprospiraceae bacterium | reverse complement strand
AATAATCGTTTCGCCGGGCGATTCGTCAACACCCGCGAACAGCGAACCCGCCATAACTGTTGCTGCACCAGCCGCTATCGCCTTGGGGATGTCGCCTGTATAGCGCACTCCACCATCGGCAATAATCGGAATACCCGTACCTTTTAAGCCTTGAGCCGCATTGTAAACAGCTGTCAATTGGGGGACACCCACGCCAGCGATGATACGGGTTGTGCAAATAGAGCCTGGTCCGACACCTACCTTTACGGCATCTGCTCCGGCGTCAGCGAGTGCTTTTGCACCGGCGGCTGTTGCCACATTGCCACCAATGACTTGGAGTTGTGCATGACGTTTTTTGACTTCTTTGATAGCCCTTAACACTCCTTCAGAATGACCATGCGCGGTATCCAAAATCACAACATCAACCCCGACTTTAACGAGGGCATCAACACGGTCGAAAAGGTCGTTTGTGACACCGAGAGCGGCGCCGACGACGAGCCGACCAAACGAATCTTTACAAGAATTCGGATAGTCATGCACTTTCATAATGTCTTTGTAAGTGATGAGACCGACAAGGTTGTTGTAGTCGTCAACGACGGGCAGTTTTTCGATTTTGTTGCGTTGCAAGATGTCTTTGGCTTGCTCTAAACTTGTGCCAATAGGAGCTAAAATGAGATTGTTTGATGTCATGAGTTCACTCACAAGACGATTTGTGTTTTTTTCAAAACGCAAATCACGATTTGTCAAAATACCTACTAATTTACCCCCCTCAGTAATCGGTATGCCACCGATACTGTATTTACGCATCAAAGCTTGTGCATCGCTTACTTTTGCGTCTGGTGTGAGCGTCACGGGGTCAATAATCATCCCACTTTCAGACCTTTTGACGGAGCGGACTTGGTCTGCCTGCTCTTCAATAGACATATTTTTGTGGATGATGCCTATGCCGCCTTGCCGTGCAATAGCGATTGCCAACAACTTTTCGGTGACTGTATCCATCGCTGCGGATACCAAAGGTACATTGATTGTAATCTCGCGAGTGAGTTTCGTTGAAATATCAACTTCGCGTGGGAGGACTTGAGAATATGCAGGGACGAGCAGAACGTCGTCGTATGTAAGCGCTTCTCCAAGAAATTTGTCTAAGACTGTTTTTACCGTTTCCATGTGCAAAGTTAGTGAACGATGGTTGTTCATTCGCCATGATTGGTTTGTTTTTTTTTGAAAATAATTTTTCACTGTTTGTAATAAATTGATTATCAATATTTTATCTATAATCAACTTAGAAATAGCATTTGAAACCTGGGGTATTTCAAAATGTTAAAAACAGAATATTCATTTTCAATGAGCAGTCTGAATTATTGGAATTTAAGGCTTTTTTCAAACCATTATTATTAAAATATGAAAATTTTACAAATAAAATTTTATTTAAAGCCTTTTTGGCATATGAAAGATCAACTTTGGTATGTATTTTGTAGTAAACAATTTATAATTAATAAATATGTTAAAAATATAAACAATACTAAAGCATTGATAAAAAGCATTTTAAGTATAAGATATTTATAGTGAATTTGTTCTTTTAATTGACATTTTTTATCCCATAATCTAATCCTGCTTCAATTTACAAAAGCCCCTTCACATCATTGTTTTTCCTATATCCAAATATTAAATCAAATTTTAAATTTAAAATCATGAATCTTTTAATGCCTATTTCTACGATAATGTCGCGGAAATTTCATGTTGTTTCAGATCTTGACAATGTCAAATTAGTCAAAGAAATTTTCGATCGCAAATCAGTATCGCATATTCTCGTTATGCGCAATGAACGTATTGTTGGTACGGTCACCCGTTGCGACTTTTTAAGCTTTTTTAGTGGACTCAACAAACAATTCGAGAACACCACATTGACGCAGTCCCTTTTGCAAATGTACACTGTTAGAGAAGTGATGAATGGTAAAGTTACTTTTATCGAATCCAATGACCGTATTCACGTTGCGCTCGAAATGTTCCGAGACAATATTTTTACAGCTTTACCTGTCATTGATGAAGAGGATAGACTTGTTGGTATGGTAACGGCTATGGACATTGTCAAAGCCTTGGCAAAAGAAAAAGCAACTGAATTACATTTCAGTATTTTTTAATATTACGAGGAATTGCCCCTTCAAAAGGAATCCTTCGGATCAGTAAAAAAGCCTTTGCACAAGATGCAAAGACTTTTTTTATGTGTAAACCAGAACCGACTTACAACTTCATAAATCGCCCATTCGACCGAATAAGGCTTGATTCATCCAAAATATTGATAAAATAATGACCCGAAGGCAACGATTTATCGAATGCAATACGATGTGTTATATTGCCTTGTGGTGCATTAATAGGTTGAAAATCAATCATTTGTCCTGTTTCATTGTATATCATCGCATGCCAAGTGCCGTTTGTTTTTTTATTGAATGTGAGATTGACCCCCTCAGTAACAGGGTTTGGAAAAACCGTCAAAGGCACGTCGTAACTCGCTAAGTCTTGGGAACCTATTTGCAGGTTCAGAGAAGGTTCGATGACTCGATTGGCTATTGTGATATAAGCCTCGTCTGAACTCATTACAAAATTTAAAATACCGCGTTTGAATCCTATGCCACGTAAATTATATTGAATTGAAGTTGTATCGCGTTTACCTTGTACCAATCGGAATGAATCCAAAAC
>JANMJN010000305.1:0-5992 GCA_031371355.1 Saprospiraceae bacterium | reverse complement strand
ATAGTTGGTTTGCCTTTGTTTTATTCCGTCGGTTTTATGCTCATCGTGCCTTTAGCGATAACGGTGGCACATCGCTACAACTTGTCCGCAGTTTATGTTTCTTTGCCTTTGTTGGCATCTTTGACCGTTACGCAAGGGTATTTACCGCCACATCCCGCCCCTTTATTTTTAGTGAAACAATTGAATGCAGATATGGGTTTGACCTTGTTTTACGGCATTATCATCTCCATTCCGGCTATTTTAATATCTGGTGCACTCTACGGTTCAACGGTAAAAGGGTACAACACACAACCCAATTTATCGTTTGTTGCGCCACAAATGCCGCCCGAGCAGTTGCCTTCTGCCCCCCTCAGTATTTTGACCGTTTTATTGCCTATTTTATTGATTGGCATCAGTGCTATCGTAACACCCTACTTATCTGAGGGCTTTTCGAAAGACTTTTTCCTTTTTATTGGCGATGCCAATGTCGGTTTGTTGATTGCGGTTTTATTTGCTTCCTTTACATTGGGCATTTTCAGAGGCAAAAGCCATAAAGAAATTACCCAATATTATACTGATGCCGTTAAAGACGTGGCATCGCTGTTCTTAATTTTTGGTGGCGCAGGTGCATTAAAACAAATACTGACGGATGGTGGCGTTTCTCAAACCATCGCCGATTATATGCAGCATTCCAATTTGAATCCTTACGTTTTAGGTTGGGGTATTGCCGCCATTATCCGTGTTTGTGTGGGTTCATCAACCGTTTCGGGCATTACAACGGCTGGTTTTATAGCTCCTTTGATGGCAACAGTGTCTGTCAATGCCAATTTAATGGTTTTGAGCATCGGGGCTGGCAGCATGATGTTTTCTCATGTCAACGACACAGGTTTTTGGCTTTTCAGAGAATATTTTCAATTATCCATGAAAGACACCATCAAAACATGGTCAGTGATGGATACGCTTGTTTCCATTACAGGCTTGTTAGGGGTCTTGGTGTTGAGATGGTTTATTTAAAAAATGATTATCAAATGCGTTAAATCAGCCTAAAATCATGACAAAATTTACGAAAACGGTCAGTTTCTTCTTTTTGAGTCTGCTAATGACCGTAACCGCAACGACACAAAATGCACCTGTGCGCATGGGTATCGTGGGCATGACACACGACCACGTCAGAGGCATTTTGAATAATCCCAAACATGACGGGATGATATTGGTCGGTTTTGCCGAGCCGAATAAAGCATTGGCATTGCGCTATCTAAAAGACGCAAAATTGCCCGATAGTTTGTGGTTTCCGAGCCTTGAACAAATGATTGAGAAAGCCAAACCTGAAGCCGTTTGTGATTTCAGAAGCACGTTTGAACATCTTGAAACTGTTGAAAAATGCGCGCCTAAAAAAATTCATGTCATGGTCGAAAAACCATTGGCGGTTAATTTAGTACATGCTAAAAAAATGGAACAATTGGCAAAGCAATATGGTATTCAACTCATTACAAATTATGAAACAACATGGTATGCCAGCCATCATCAAGCCTTTGACATGATTCATACTGAGGGGGGTATAGGCGACATCAGAAAAGTGGTCATTCACGACGGACATCGAGGACCAAAAGAGATTGGTTGTTCCGAAGCCTTTTTAAGTTGGCTTACCGACCCTGTTAAAAATGGCGGCGGTGCGATTATGGATTTTGGTTGCTACGGGGCAGATATTATGACTTGGCTCATGAAGGGTGAGAAACCGATATCCGTCACAGCCATTGCCCAAACCAATAAACCTGATATTTATCCAAAAGTAGATGATGAAGCCACTATTATCGTCCAATATCCAAAAGCACAAGGCATTTTTCAAGCGTCTTGGAATTGGTCATTTGACAGAAAGGATGCAGAAATATATGGCGTAAAAGGGGCTATTTTTGCTGATAAAACCAATCAAATACGTGTCCGAATGGGCAATGCGCCCGAAGAAAAAAAGGATGTAACACCTTTAAAATCACCTAATAATGACGCTTTTAGTTATTTCGCAGCCGTGGTAAAAGGACGTATTAAGCCTGAAAAAGACTTAGGTTCTTTGAAAATTAATATAGTTGTGATGGAAATATTAGACGCCGCAGTCAAATCTTCAAAAAGCCATAAAACTGAGTTTTTGAAGTGATGATACTTTTGGCGTTATAACTTTACGAAGGTTCTGAAACCGTAAAGTCATTGCAAACTAACCACTTATCTGCTTACATTCTAACACAACAAAATGAAAAATACAACAAAATTTCTCTTAGGAACAACCTGTCTTTTGCTCGCATGGGCTTGTCAATCCCTCAAACCCACTGCTCAAAAAAGCAATACGCCCAATATTGTCTATATTTTAGCCGACGATCTGGGTTATGGCGATGTTTCGGCTTACAATACTGAGGGGGGGATCGCGACACCCAATATTGACAGATTGGCGGCAGAAGGTATGCGTTTCACCGATGCCCATTCACCCTCTTCGGTGTGTACGCCGACGCGGTATGCACTGCTAACGGGTCGTTATCCTTGGCGCAGCCGTTTGCCGAAAGGCGTTTTGCGCGGATACAGCCGAACACTTATAGAAAATGACCGTCCAACGGTGGCTTCTTTATTAAAAAATGCGGGCTATCAAACGGCAGTGGTAGGCAAATGGCATTTGGGCGTGGATTGGGTTGTCAACAAAGGGCATGAAAACTTGCTCAATACTGAGGGGTATGGTATTAAAGACGAAATGAATCCAGACGATATTGATTTTTCGCAAAACCCAACACAAGGACCTAAAACGGTTGGTTTTGACTACTCTTACATCCTACCCGCTTCGCTGGATATGCCGCCTTATTGTTATTTAGAAAATCAAAAATTGACAGAATTACCAACCGCTTATACCGATGGCAATAAATTAGAATCAGGTTATACAGGTCCTTTTTGGCGGGCAGGCAAGATGTCGCCTTCTTTTAATTTTTATGAAGTTTTGCCCACATTTGCTAATAAAGCAGAGGGTTTTCTTAAAAAACAATCCAAAAGCAAGCCTTTTTTCCTCTATCTTCCATTAGCGGCACCACATACACCGTGGGTGCCTAAAAAAGAATATTCAGGCAAATCGAAAGCGGGTGAATACGGCGATTTTGTGCAACAAGTTGATGCGGCGGTTGGGCAGATTTTGCACACACTCGACAGCATGGGTCTTTCTGACAATACAATCGTGATGTTCGCAAGCGATAATGGACCTTATTGGCGTGAAGATTTTGTGAAAAAGTTCAATCACAAAGCGGCAGGCGACTTCCGCGGTATGAAAGGCGATGCTTTTGAAGGTGGTCATCGTATTCCTTTTATTGTCCGTTGGAAAGGCAATGTGAAAGCGGGAACGGTGAGCGATGCAACCACCACTTTAGCCAATCTTCTTGCAACGTGTGCCGATATTTTAGGCAATAAAGAGACTCAATACAAAGTCGAAGACAGTTACAGTATTTTACCTGTTCTCTTGGGCAAAGCCAAACAAGTACCCAATCAAATAGCTGTTGTGCACAGTTCATCTATTGGTTATTATGCGATCCGCAAAGGCGATTGGAAACTGATTGAAGGGCTTGGGTCGGGTGGTTTTACAGCACCAAGAGAGATCCAACCTACCGCAGGTGAACCCACTGGACAACTCTATAATCTGGCAACGGACAAACATGAAGATCGCGATGTTTATGCCAAATACCCTGAAAAAGTGAAAGAATTGAAGGCAACATTAGAAGAAATCAAGCAAAAGAAAAATAGCAGATGACCGACAACCTAAATATCGCCATTGCACAATTAGCCCCTGTTTGGCTCAATAAAAAGGCTACACTAAAAAAAATAGAAGAAGCCATACAGGAAGCGGCGACGCAAAAAGCCCAATTGGTTTGCTTTGGCGAAACCCTCTTACCTGGCTATCCTTTTTGGTTGGAATTAACGGACGGTGCCCGTTTTAATTCG
Organism: Saprospiraceae bacterium; assembly: GCA_031371355.1. Lineage (GTDB taxonomy): Bacteria > Bacteroidota > Bacteroidia > Chitinophagales > Saprospiraceae > JAAFJT01. The sequence goes on along the minus strand of JANMJN010000305.1, from coordinate 2,053 downwards.
ACCGTTCAAAAAGAAATCTTTGCCCATTACTTGAAAGAAGCTGTCAATATTGAAGCCGGTGACTTGAACAGCCTTTGCGCATTGGCAAAACAATACCGCATAGCTGTTTATATCGGTTGCGCCGAAAAAGCGACCGATCGCGCAGGACACAGCGTTTATTGCAGCTTGATTTACATTGATAATCAAGGGATTATACAATCCATCCATAGAAAATTAATGCCGACTTATGAGGAAAGATTGGCATGGAGTTTCGGCGATGGCAACGGTTTAAAAGTGCATGAACTGGGGTCTTTTACTGTGGGGGGCTTAAATTGTTGGGAGAACTGGATGCCGCTTGCACGCACAGCTTTATATGCCCAAGGCGAAAATCTCCACATAGCCGTTTGGCCCGGAAATGTGCGCAATACTATTGATTTGACAAGACATATTGCTCTTGAAAATCGTATGTATGTCTTATCTGTTTCGGGTTTAATGCGTAAAATGGATATTCAAAACGATATGCCACATTCTGATTTGATACGACAAAATGCACCAGAATTTCTAAGCAATGGCGGCTCGTGTATCGCTGCACCCGATGGTAGTTGGGTGATTGAACCCATTGAAGGAAAAGAAGTTGTCGTCACCGCCACCATTAATCTGAATGAAGTCCGAAAAGAACGGCAAAACTTTGACCCGTCTGGACATTATTCCAGACCCGATGTTTTTGAATTGACGGTTAATACACGACGGCAGAAATTGGTTCATTTTGATCCAAAGAGTATATAGTGTTTATGTATTTTTTCAATTAAATTTCAATTAATAAAACATTATATGGGCGTTATTTTTCAATTATTCTTCAATTTGTTAGGTTTATACGTTCATGCCGTATTATCTTTCCCGCTTAATTAATCATTGCTCATCCTAAATTCTAAAAATGATTATTTCATTCGTGAATGAAAAAGGAGGTGTTGGTAAAACAACCCTCGTTACCAATGTTGCAGCCTGTCTTTCTATCCGAGGCTACAAAGTCTGTTTGGTAGATACCGACAAGCAACAAGCCTCAACGGTATGGTACAACAATCGCGAAAAGCGGGATATTTTCATCAGTAGCTGTACAGAACCAAAGGTGCTCAATAAGCACGTTTCACAATTACAAGACCAATATGATTTGATTTTGGTGGATGGTCGTCCGCACATTGATGAGATGTTAGATCGAACCATGTTGGCTAGTGATGTGGTCGTCATTCCTGTAAAACCGAGTTTATATGATTTCCGCAGCTTTGAAAACTTCTTCGACCGATTCGAGCAAGTCAAAAAGCTCAAAGAAATGAGCCAAGGGAAACTTTTAGGCTTTGTCTTATTCAACGAATACAAAGACCGTAATATCCTTTCTCGCGAGTTGAAAGAAGCCATTGGAGACTATGACATTGCCAAATTTGAAACCAGTATATCTCCGCGTGAAGCTTACAAACAAACGCCAAAAGGAGGGATTGGGGTAACTGAATACACGGATGAAAAAGCCAAAAACGAAATCGAAAAACTTTGCGATGAGTTAGAGGTTGTTATTAAGACATTTTAAAATAATTGAAAAATGACTGAATATTAATGTATGTTTAATTGAAAAATGACATTAAATATCAATTAGAGATGTTACACGACCACAACTTGCGTCATGTTTGGAACTTGTCGCAAGTTATTGAAACCAGTACAGAATAATATTTTGTAATTTTTCTATGCGTGCGTAACATCAGTCAATCATTCTTCAGTACATCGTTTTACGAAAATGTATTTCTCACAAAGACCTTCTTTGTCATTTGGTAGCAGCATTATTTTAGCATTAACTTGAAATAATTGGTTCTACTTTGGCACATTACCACTATCGCCATTGCGAGGAACAAAGCAATCTTTAAAAGGGGGCAGGCTCTTATCATTTTTAACCCTGTGCCCTTAAAAGATTGCTTCGCTCCACTGCGTTTCGCTCGCAATGACGTGGTTGTTTTTAAAGTGCCAAAGTAGAATTAGGTTGTTTTGTGAATTTAATGACATTACAGGTGGAAAACTTGTAGAATTCAAG
>JANMJN010000289.1:0-2462 GCA_031371355.1 Saprospiraceae bacterium | reverse complement strand
GATGCCACAGATATTGTGCATTTGATACAACGGGCAGCCCCAGAAGTAATTTTGATGGATATTGACCTACCGAGCAAAATGAATGGTGTGGAAGCGACCTTTAGCATCAAAGCGGCTTTTCCCACTGTTTTTGTTATTATTCAAACGGTTTTTGAAGATAATACAAAGATTTTTCAAGCCATCAAAGCGGGTGCATCGGGCTATTTATTGAAAAACACGCCGCCTGCAAAACTGTTGGAAGCCATACAAGATGTGGTGGCGGGTGGCTCTCCGATGACACCGAGCATTGCCTACAAAGCTCTCGAAATGTTTCGTCAAGCGGACATCAAATCGCCTTTCGAGAACCCCTCAGTATCTGAACTCACAGAACGGCAAAAAGAGATATTGGAGCGCATCGTGAAGGGTAATAGCTATAAAATGATAGCAGAAGAGCTGTTTATTTCTACAGATACCGTTAAGTTTCATGTGAAAAACATTTACGAAGTGTTGCAAATACATTCGCGGCATGAGTTGGCGGCGCGGTTTAGATAGGGGGTCACTACACTTAGGTAGTCTGAACTTTTTTAAAACAATATAGAATACTGATTATCAAACCTTTACATTATTATAAAATAATTATAACCTAAAACAGACTGTTATTCCCTTGTTAAAGATTCATTTCTTTTATCACGGCTTAACAGATTCCTAAAAATCTATTAACGACAACTTAACATGCTTTTTTTTAATACTACCCGAAAGTGTAGGACATTGGGTAGGTGGACGGACTACATTTGTTCTATCAAACAAAAAAGCGATGCGTTGATGTATTTAGAAAATTCATTCTCCACATTGCTAAGATTTTGAATCGTTTAGGCATTAAAGAACAAATCATTATTTTAAAAACACACGATGTACAATGCACACACCACCTTAATCTTTTAGCAAAACATTAAACTTTTTTTTAAAAAAATAAGGCGTTACCCGCACTGCCTTGTATAGCCTGTGCTATGCTCAAATGTGTGGGCGCGGATGCTGAAAAGCGGATGAGTAAGCAGTTTTATTTTGTTTAAATTATTAAAAAGATGAAAAATATCCTATCAAACGTGATTTTGATATTGATGTCTTGCACAACCGTTTTCTCACAATCATTAGAAGGTATTAAAAACATTGTGAACAAAAACAGTGGGTTGTGTTTGGCTGTCAATAATGCCTCAACTATGAGAGGAGAGGAAGCAACACAGTGGGCTTGCGATGGCAATGCCGATAAAAATTGGGAATTCATTTATTTGGGTGGTAATGTTTACAGAATTCAAAACATGAATAGTAAACTGTATTTGGCTGTTCGAGATAGATACTCTATCGAAGGGGGCAGAATCGTACAGCGCGAAGAGGATGTATTAGACCAATTGACGAACTGGCAGCTTATAGACATAGGCAATGGGTACTACAAAATAAAAAATTTGATAAGTGGTTTGTTTTTAGCTGTTGGCGGTGGGTCTCAGTCGAATGGCGGCAATGTTATACAGTGGCAGGACAATGGTCAAGAGGATGTAAAATGGCAAATTGTGCCCAATCAAAAATCATCTGCAAAGATGGCGAAATCCAAAAAAGATATAGGGGTTAAGTCCGACAACGTGCAACAAGTCCAAATACAACAACCTATTCAAAATGTTCAAACGCCACAACCCGTCCAAAAAACAATGACATTGACATTCAACGGTATCTTTATGGGTGAATGTGGCAATGCCAATAATTGCCACCATGAACCCGTTGCAGGTAAAGTCGAAGCATATATAGTGCATAGACCTTCGGGTAACAGAATCTATAACGTCAACCAAACGACCCTTCTTTGGCAAAATAGCAACCGCAGTTTGGTGTGCAACAATTACCCACAAAGCTCAGGCAACGACGATAATCGTGGTAGTGGTATGGGTGATAGATTAGATTATAGCAGCAAACCCACAGCCAATAATATCAACAGGCGATTCAATTATATGGTTGATGACCTCTCGTATAAAAGAGGTGAATATGATTTAGTGGTCAAGTTCAATTTGGGCGTTGTGCATAAAGATAATGATTTCGCAGGGGCAGGCGGGCATTGGCTCACATCAGGCGACAATTTGATAACTGATAGAATAAAACTGCTGCCACCACCCAATAATTTGAGAACAGTTGGTTCATTTCAAACAACCAGTAACAGATGCCATGAGTTTTGGCTGCAATTTCAATCCATATTGAATGAATAGCAAGATAACTCCCTTAACTTTTATTATCTTTTCCCAAAATATTAAACTCTTTTTTCAAAACCATAAGGCGTTACCCGCACTGCCTTGTATAGCCTGTGCTATGCTCAAATGTGTGGGCGCGGATGCTGAAAAGCGGATGAGTAGGCGATTTATTTATGAATTTTCAAAAAACAGAAAAATGAAAAAATTATTGATTGTTTTAATGGCTTTTTTCTCATTGGGTTTACAAGCCCAAGA
>JANMJN010000243.1:0-2545 GCA_031371355.1 Saprospiraceae bacterium | reverse complement strand
TACATTAGGTTTAATAGAAGGAAATGGAATAGGATTTTGTAAAAACCTATTCCATTTCCTTCTATTAAACCTAATGTAGTTAGTACCAAAATTGTTATATTGCTTGATTAAAATGCAAAGAATATTGTAAAATAACCTGGTTTTTCAAAATTTTATACCTCAAAATGTTCCACTCTCCAAAAGTGGTAACGATATTTCCCAATGTGGTACTCTCTTAGAACCCTTTCTTTCTTGCTTTGCATATTGAAATTTCTGTCGCTCACTAAGTTAATTAGATAACAGCTAACCAACATGAATCAGTTGATAAAAACGACTCTATTGCTCATCTTTATACTGAGGGGAGGGGTAGGTCTCGAAGCTCAACCAATTGATATTCAGAAGGTGCATCCTTTGAATTGGTACGTCGGAATGCTCAACCCAAGTTTGCAAATTTTAATTTATGGTAAAAACGTTTCGGCATCGAAGGTGTCTCTGAAGCCTTACATGGGTGTATCGCTTCGAGCAGTTCAGATGGTCGAGAACCCAAACTATCTTTTTTTGGATGTAACAATTGATAAAACGGCACAAGCGGGCGTTTTGCAATTCGTTTTTTCAAAAAATGGAGAAACAATAACCAAAAACTACGAACTGAAAAATCGTTCGGCGAAGCCACAAGGCTTATCGCCGAGCGATTTGGTTTATTTGATTATGCCCGACCGTTTTGCCAACGGCGACCCATCGAATGACCGTTTTACAAACCTAAAAGACACTGTTTGTGACCGACAAGCACATTCACTGCGGCATGGTGGCGACTTAAAAGGCATCGTTAATCATCTCGATTATCTCAATGATTTGGGTGCAACTGCCTTATGGCTTACGCCTGTTTTAGAAAATGACCAACCTATTAGCGGCTCTGATGGTCGCACTTACAGCTCTTATCATGGCTATGCATTTACAGATCATTATCAAGTTGACCCACGTTTTGGGGGCAACGCAGGTTATCTCGAATATACAAAAGCGGTACATGCCAATGGTTTAAAAGTGGTACAAGATGCTGTTTACAACCATTGTGGCAGTGAGCATTGGTTTTTCAAGGACTTGCCGATGCACGATTGGGTCAATCAATGGGATACCTACACAGGTTCGTCGCATCGCAATCAGACTATTTTAGATCCTTATGCCTCTGAATCGGACAAAAAACTCATGTCTGATGGTTGGTTTGTAAAGACGATGCCCGATTTAAACCAACGCAATCCTTATTTAGCAACGTACTTAATTCAGCATGCTATTTGGTCAACTGAATATTTTGGTGTGGATGCTTGGCGCATTGACACCTATATGTCTTGCGATTTAGAATTTATGAATCGCTGCAATCAAGCCTTGATGAACGAGTTTCCCAATGTCTTTATGTTTGGCGAGTCATGGGTTGGGTCAGTTATGAATCAAGCGTATTTTGTTAAAAACCACTTGGATTTGCCTTTTAAGTCAAATCAGTTGGGTGGTTGTGATTTTCAGATTTTCAACGCAATGAAAGATGCTTTGTCCTCAAAAGCTGTATGGAATGATGGCGGCGTGAATAAATTGTATCAAACCTTAGCACAAGACTTTGTCTATCAAGATGCCACAAAGAATGTCATTTTTTTTGAAAACCACGACACTGATAGGTTCTTAAACGTTATTAATAACGACATTCAGAAGTTCAAAATGGGCTTGATTTGGCTGTTGACACTGAGGGGGATCCCACAAATATATTATGGTACTGAAATCGGTATGAATAAGTCGCGGCAACGAAGTGATGGTGATGTACGGGAGGATTTTTTAGGTGGCTGGGCAGAGGATAAAGTGAATAAATTTACAAAAGAGGGTAGGAGTGAGTTGGAAAACGAATATTTTGATTTTGTAAAAAAACTTGGTAACTATCGCAAGCAGTCTGCGGCTTTGACACAAGGAAAAATGATGCAGTTTGCCCCAAAAAATGGGGTTTATGTCTATTTTCGATATACGGACAAGGAAAAGGTGATGATAATCACTAACACAAATGATAAAGAAATGAAGGTAAAAACAGATTTTTGTGCTGAAATACTGAGGGGGGCAAAATCGGGACGTAATGTATTGACAAATGAAGCAATCAATGATTTATTGGTTTTAACAATACCTGCCGGAACAGCGTGGGTTCTTGAAATAAATTGAGTTGTTGAATTGGTAGGCATTGTAGTATTTTTTAATATCTGATAACAATACAGCAATACCAACAATATCAACAATATCAACAGTTTAACAATCATTTTTTATTCAACTAAACTATCAAATTGTATGAAAAAATTAAGTTTACAAAATGGGTTCATACGACAACTATTCATCTGGCAAAAGGTACTCGTCCTGATGCTTTTTGGCTTGATGATGACCCCCTCAGTAATGGCACAACGCACAGTCACAGGTACGGTGACAGGTGCTGACGGAGCAGGCGTTCCGAGTGCAAGTGTTGTTGTAAAAGGGACAACGAACGGTACAATAACAGATTTAGACGGTGCTTTTACTTTGAAAGTACCTGAAAATGCTGTTCTCG
>JANMJN010000176.1:0-6425 GCA_031371355.1 Saprospiraceae bacterium | reverse complement strand
GATTTTTAAAGCCGTTTCTAAGGTTATGAAGCGAGCTGGTATTGCTAACATATTCGCATCGTTGTGCTGACGCACAAGTGAAGCCACTTCTAAATTCCAAGCCAAGCCACAACGAATATTTTGATGCTTGTTCGCTGTAATCGCCACTCCGTTGCCACTACCGCAAATGAGTATACCACATTGTGCCTTTCCGGATTCAACCGCTTCAGCAGTCGGATGAGCAAAATCGGGATAATCTACTGAGGGGGTGCCATTTGCACCAAAATCAAGCACCTCAAAGCCTTTGCTTTCAAGATGTGCAATTATCGGGTTTTTGAAAGGAAACCCAGCGTGGTCGCAGCCTATAGATACAGTGGAGATTTTCATGATGAGAAGCATTTTGTGTAGTGAAATTAAAAAAGGCTGACAAATCTGCCAGCCTTTTTGTAGCCCGTACGGGAGTCGAACCCGTCTGCCAAGAATGAAAATCTTGAATCCTAACCGATAGATGAACGGGCCAAAATTTCCTTTCTTCGTTTAAAGCGATGCAAAGGTAAAAGGCTTAAGCTAATTCTCAAACTTTTTTTAATTTTTTTTTATTTATGCTTTTTCAATAACCTACTGATGCAGTAAAAAAAACGATTTAATATAGTGGCACTGGTATCTTTTTGAAAAAGAGAAAAATCGTCGTGTAAGCCGGTTAATAGAACTATTTTGTTAATTTTTGAGGTAAATTGAAATTTTTTTTAGTAGAAAAGAGTGTACAATGAAAACTATGTGTAATTTTACACTAAGTTTTAGTTTGAATTTAAAACTAAGTTGTTTTTAGGAAAAAAATTAATTATTAAATCAAAAATATAGACTCACTCAATCATGGGAAAAATCAAAATTGCCATCAATGGCTTCGGACGTATTGGACGTATCACTTTCCGTAATCTTGTAAAAATGGACGGCGTCGAAGTTGTTGCCATCAACGACTTAACAGACAACAAAACCCTTGCTCACCTTTTGAAATATGACTCGCTTCATGGTCGTTTCGACGGTGAGGTAAGTGCTGACGACCAATTTTTGTACGTTAATGGTGCAAAAATCCAAGCACTTGCAGAGAGAAACCCTGCAGCATTGCCGTGGAAAGCCCTCGGTGTGGATGTCGTTATTGAATGTACGGGACGTTTTACGGACTCTGAAACAGCTAACCAGCATATCACAGCAGGTGCCCGTAAAGTTGTCATTTCAGCACCTGCAACAGGTGATGTAAAAACCATCGTTTTGGGTGTAAATGACGACCAAATTACGGCAGATGCCAATATTTATTCTAATGCGTCTTGCACAACAAACTGCCTTGCGCCCATGGTTAAGATTTTAGACGAAAACTTTGGTATCGAAAGTGGTTTCATGCAAACGATTCATGCTTATACAGCTGACCAAAACTTGCAAGATGCACCGCACAAAGATTTGCGTCGCGCTCGTGCTGCTGCTTACAGCATCGTTCCAACGTCAACAGGTGCTGCAAAAGCAGTTGGTTTGGTACTACCCCATTTGAAAGGTAAACTCAACGGTAGTTCAATGCGGGTGCCTATTCCAACAGGTTCTATTACAGATTTTACAGTTGTTTTGAAAAATGCTGCCACAGCAGATCAAATCAACGCAGCCTTCAAAAAAGCAGCCGGTACCGAGTTAAAAGGTATTTTGCAATATGAAACTGACCCAATTGTTTCGATTGATATTGTTGGCAACAAACATTCATGTATTTTCGATTCTGACCTGACTTTGGTGATTGGTAACACGTGCAAAGTATTGGGTTGGTACGACAATGAATCAGGTTATTCGGCTCGTTTGGCGGATTTGGCTGTCCGTATCGCTGTTTTAGAAGCTATTGTGGCTTAATACAGGCTTAGATATTTTATGTGAAAAAAATCTGCACAGTGTATAACTGGTGCAGATTTTTTTTTCTTGAAAACAAAGGAAAATACTGAGGGGTATCTTTTTGTGAATTAAGTTTGCAAACTAAATAAAAAGACAAGGGACCTTGAGATGGGCGGCACTGCTGCCCTTTTGATCGAATACCCTCTCAGTATTTTTTTAAAAGACTACCCAAAAATATCTAATTTGCAGAAAATTTTAAACAATCATCATGTATCACAAAGTTGTACTCATCACAGGCTGCGCGACAGGTATTGGGAAACACCTTGCAGAGCAGTTTTACAAGCGCAATTATCATGTCGTTGCAACAGATGCAGATTTGGATTGGCTCAAAACGACTTTTGCAGATTGGGATACTGAGGGGTGTCTTTTGGAAAAACTGGATGTACGGAAAGCAGAAGAATGGCAGCGTATCATTAATCTCACCATTGCGGAGTTTGGTCAACTCGATATTTGTATCAACAATGAAGGCGTGATTGCATCCGATTTCGTGATGGATATGAATTTTCAAGACATTGATTATCAGATAGATGTGAATACAAAAGGCGTGCTTTATGGGACTAAATTCGCGGCTGAATTGATGATGCGACAGGGCTCGGGGCATATCATAAATTTTTCATCGTTGTCAGGTTTTTCGCCTGTTTATGGCTTGTCGGTTTATGCCGCATCGAAACAAGCGGTACGTGCATTTACCTTGTCTATAGTGCCTGAATTAAAATCGAAAGGGGTTAATGTTTCTGTTATTTGCCCTGATTTGGTGGAAATGGATATGTTGCCCAAAGTCCAAAAATTGCCTTTTTCTCTTTTCAACAAGAAACATTTGACCGCTATTGATATTGAAAAAGCCGTTTTTGAACGGGCATTAAAAGACCATGAAGTAGAAATATTAGTCCCAAAAAACCGAAGTCTCTTGGCTAAAATAGGGAATCTCTTCCCTTCAATAGGCTTCATATCAGCCCGTTTTTTTGAAAAAAAGGAAAAAGACGATAGAAAGAGATGATAATGAATAGTGGATAATGGATAATTTTATTACACTATCCATTATCATCTATCTATCCATTATAATCTGACTGAAGTGGACAACAACAAGTAATCCTAAAACTTTTATCAAAACCTTTGTTTTTTGATGGTCTAAAACCCTAACTTTGCAGCGAATTTTTCGCTATGCGAAAATAAAATCACCAATTAATTCATAAATCATTGATTATCAAATGACTCTTGAAATGGAAATGCCCACATTGGCAGAAAAAAAGACAGTTATGAAAATCCACAATTTTAGCGCAGGTCCCGCCATCCTTCCCTCATCTGTTATCGAACAAGCTGCAGCAGGTGTACTCAATTTCAACGGTACAGGTTTGTCTGTCCTCGAAATGAGCCACCGCTCAAAAGACATCGTCGCTGTCGAAAATGAAGCAACGGCGTTGGTTAAAGAACTCATTGGCTTGACGGAGGATTACGAGGTTGTCTGGATGTCAGGCGGTGCTTCGACACAATTCGTTTTAGCCGCTATGAATTTGCTTGACAACGACAAAATGGCAGCTTATGTGGACACCGGCACGTGGGCAGCAAAGTCTATTGAAGCGGCACGCGATTTCGGTACTGTCGAAGTCATAGCTTCTTCAAAATCAACAACTTATGACCATATTCCGAAAGGTTGGGTTGTCCCCGAAGCAGCTGAGTATTTGCATATTACTTCGAATAATACCATTTACGGTACGCAATATCAAGCGACACCTGAAACTGACAAACCAATTGTCTGTGATATGTCTTCTGACTTTTTGAGCCGTCCGATTGACTTCGCAAAATACGGTATGATTTACGCCGGTGCCCAAAAAAATATCGGTCCTGCGGGAACGACTTGCGTGATTATCCGCAAAGATATGTTGGGCAAAGTGACGCGTAAAATCCCTGCTATGTTCGATTATCGCACATTCATCAAGGAAAAATCTATGTACAACACGCCCCCTGTGTTTCCTATATATGTATCCATGTTGACAATGCGTTGGATAAAAGAAATGGGTGGCTTAAAGGCTATGGCAGCGCATAACGAGCAAAAAGCAGCCATTTTGTACAATGAAATTGATGCCAATCCGCTTTTCAAAGGCAATGTTGCTGTTGAAGACCGTTCACAGATGAACGTGTGTTTCGTCATGCACGACCGCTCACTTGAAGCCGAATTTGGCAAATTAGCAAAGGAAAATGGCATTCAAGGCATCGAAGGACATCGTTCAGTGGGTGGTTTCCGTGCTTCGATTTACAATGCTATGCCCGCTGACAGTATCCAAGTATTGGCTAACTTGATGCGTGATTTTGCAAAAAATCGGTAATTAGTTACTGGGGATTAGTTATTGGTAAATTAACGTGTAACTAATCCCCAAGAACTAATTACCAATAACGAATAACGAATTAACCAATAACTAACATGAAAAAAGGCTCAAAAACCTACTCCATTTTGGCGCATAAATGCCCTCGTTGCCACACAGGAGACTTGTACTACACGCCAACCTTTTCGTTTCGTCGCCCATTTGATATGCCTGACAATTGTCCGCATTGTAATCAACGTTACAGCCTTGAATCGGGTTTTTACTACGGAGCGATGTTCGTTTCCTACATTATGACGGCTTTTTTGATGTTTTCGATGTTTGCTGTTTGCAAATTTGTATTGGGATTTGACATACTGCCTTCATTCGTTTCGGTAACGATTATTATTTTCAGTCTGTATGTTTGGATTTTCCGCACGTCACGGGCTGTTTGGATCAACTTCTTTGTGGCTTTTGATAAAAAGTATGTTTAGTTAGCCTTTAAAAGTCGTTCCGAAAGTACATCAAAATAGCACCAAAAAGAGTGATCAACGCCATCAAAATCACAGCGATATTAAGGCTTTTGCGGATATGCCCTACAAAGGCATCAATATCCGCACGGTGTTGCGGATATTTAGGATAAATTTCTGATGCCATTTTTTCTCTGTTAAAAATATGGGCTGCGCCAAACTCTACACGCGCTTCCACCAGTTTTCGATAATATTTGAAGGCTTTGACACGTATATAGACGTTCAAAAACAGCATGGCTGCAAAAAGACCCCAAACGAGGGATATAAGTATGATGTACATTTTATAAGATATTAAGATTTAAGGCATTAAAACTTTTAAAACTTAACTGATCAATGCCCCCCCTCAGTATTTTTTATGCTTTCGGGTTGTTGAAACCTGAAAACAACGGGCAAAATTAACACATTATTCGTCTCATCGGCTTCTTCGTAAAAATTGAAGGGATCAATTTCGATTTTCAAAAAATATAAACCATTCGTTGTATTGGACGGTAAACGCAAATTTTGACCGTCGTAATGCAAACCATACCAATCAATACCGCCTACGGAAATGCCTTGCCGACTGGGGTCGTCGCAACTCCTATACTTGCCAAACCCATAATTGGGCAGACTTTGTTCATCATAATACTGCCCACGCATATCGCATTTTTTGTTTTCAGAATCGCAAAACTGCATGTCCCACAAGCAGAAACTGGCTTTTCGAGCGACACCAACGACTTGCCATTGTGACGTATCAGGTTGATTTTCAATGGGTTTCAGCAATGTAAAACGGGCGTAATAATCCGCATGATAGTGGTCATGCCCCGGATGCCCATCATAAGCCATTGTTCCAGCATTACGGGTAGTTTTACCGAGTTGCCCATTTTTGAGGGTATAAATATTTTGTTGAAAAATTTGTCTTGGATAGATAGAATCATTGGTTTCGTCGCCTTCTTTACAGCGCACATTGCGATTTGCAACAGTATCCGAACCACACAGCCACACATTCGTCCCTATCAATTCCAAAGGACCTTCACCTAAGTTCATCACTCGTACTTCAAACATCAACATCCCATATCCTTTGGTCGAATCGTAGGCGATTTCCCACATATTGGCGGCTGTTCCTTGTTCGGATATCACTAAATCAGGCAGCATTCTGGCGTCGGCTCTGGAGCATTTACAGGCTTTGGGGTTGGTGAAAGAACACGGTGAAGCGTTCATACGGGCAGGGTTGTCGTTAAATGTCAAACTGATTTTTTCAAACACCCCCTCAGTATCCGCCCCTAAATCATGTACTTTTAATATCCAAATACCATTGCCATTTTGCCCGTTATTGACATTCGACAAATTACCATCTGGCTGATATTCACCACAATAAGGAGTCTCGGCAGAGGAAATAGGTCCATCAAAGCCCCTTTGTGAGAACTCTGCATTTAGGTAGTCTTGACCATTTTTACCATTGCGATTGGTTATCCATACAACTGTTCCATCGGGGCTAATAAGCTCTACTTTAATATCAGAAATACGCTTGTGTTTGACTGTCAAATTAACTTTTTCAAGACCAAAAGTTGTATCTATTTGACGTGGTAATCCACTTACAGGAATAGAAAGAATAAGAGGTTCATACGCTGTATTATGGTCGTGCTCATTGTCAACTTCTCTATCGTCGTGATAGGTTGGATGGTCTGGAATAGATATTTGTCCTTCAAGAGAAATG
>JANMJN010000151.1:0-2405 GCA_031371355.1 Saprospiraceae bacterium | reverse complement strand
TTAGTTTTTGACCCAATTGATGAACAGCTTGTAGTATCTTTTGCCCTTGTGCAATAGAAGGAAACTTGACCCCCGAAGCATATTGTCGCATTAAACTTTGATTAATACCCGACAAATCTGCTATCGAATTGATTTTAACTGCAGATAGGACTTCAAATAATTCAGTCAAATCATAAACAAAGTCGAATTGGATATTTTCGACTTTAACGCCTTCCCATTCAGATTGCGTCTTGCCTTCGTGGTCAAGATGGTCTTGGATAAGACTTTTTAAATTTTGAGTAACCTCTTCAACATTTTCACCTGAGGTTGTAAGCAATGTATTGGGTGCTTTTATGCGCCCCCAAATTTCACCATCGCCAGGTTCTAATATGATTGTGAGTTTCATTGAATTGTGATTTTGGAAAATTGGATAAGTTTCAATTCCAAAGTGGTGCGGTTAAAAGTCACAGCAACACTAAAGTCAAGTGTTGACGTTGTCCACTTCTACTTTGGAATTATGTGTAGTTTCAAACGAAAAACTCTCACAATTTTTATTTCAAATATTAGTCCAGTTAAGGCTTTATGCCTGCTGTTTTTAAAATATCATTCAATGTGCCTTTTTTCAAGTCTTTATTGCCATGAAAAGGCACAGCTATATTCTCTGCCTTTTCAGGATGCTTGAAAATCTTGTGGCTCCCACTTTGGCGTGCTTCGAACCAACCATTTTGCTCTAAGAGCTTGATGACTTGTTTTGCTGTCATTTACGTAAAATTCGTTTTTGAAAAAAATAATTTCGTTTAACATGTTAGCGTCCAAGTTTTGGTTAAAGTATAAATTAATTATGCTGCCCTGCAAAGGTAACTTTTTTGCTACTTTATTTCCAAATATAAAAGTAACTTTTTTGCTACTTATTTTTCAATCCTCCCAATCGCATCCAATCGGCGCACCCGGCGGCATTTCTCGATGTGTTGGCAACGAAATATCTTTTGGCTTTTCTATGCGCTCAACGGTGTAACTCAAATGAGCTGTATTTGATGAATTGTTTTTCAAATTGGCTTCACACAAGGCTTTAATGCTTTGCAAACGGCTGTATGCAATAGATTTAACGGCGTAATTAGACAATTCACTTTGGTTTAAACCTAAGAGAAATGTCACGACCATTTGCTGCGTTTGTAGTTGTATTTGACCTTCTAAGCCTTTACTGTGGGGGGCTTTCCATGTTTTTTCAATAATCGCATCTGCTACATCGTCAAAACCTATTGTATTATTGCGGCTTTTAAATGCGACCAAACGATTCGCTCTTTGCGGATTGAAAAGGAAAGCCAACTCATAACTCGTCAAAGCTTCAGCTGCCGCCAAAGGGTCAACGATGGAACCGGCACGTTTAGGCATCAGTTCGCCAACTGAATAATATTCGGGTGGACGAGGTGGGATGAGTTGCAAAATGCTTTCTGGTAGTGCCAATACTGAGGGGTCTAAACAATCGAGTGCCGCAGTTAAAGCTGCCTTTTGAACAGCATCAGGCAGTATTTTAGGCGTTTGTTGCTTGTCACCACGCACTGAATAGCTGTAATCCATACCGCCGATCAACTTACAAACTGCCTCTAATTGATAGCGATGATAGTTGTAAACAGGCACTAACACATCCTCCAAACGAGACATGGGCGAACCAATAGGAATGTTCTTTTCAGAAAATTGGACCAATGCCTTTTGACGAATGTCTAAAACGTTTTTTAATTCAACATCTGCCGCTTTTCCATTGTCCCACAAATGTGCCACAGGGTGCAAACCATCGGCAGCCCTTGCATCGAAATCAGAAATATAGAGCAACCCGCGCTTTGTGTTTTCTTCTAAAAGACGGTTAAGTTCCTCCTTTTCATCTTTTCCTACAGGAAAATCAGAATAGCCATACATAATCGCTCTTTTGTCCCATTCCCCAATTTCGTTGGTATAGACCTTTGAAAAGTCCAATTTGCCATTTTTATCCAAATTTACTGAGGGGTGCGGATAATCCATCACAGAAGCTCGGTCATTGAAACTGGACGCATAATTGTGCATCAAACCCAGCGTATGACCGACTTCATGCGCTGCTAATTGTCTCAAACGTTGTAACGCAGCTATTTTCATGGTTTCGTTTGCGGGTTTACCTGTTTCATAAGGCGCAATCAAGCCTGTAAAAATCAAATAATCCTGCCGAACACGCAGCGAACCGAGCGTTACTTGCCCTTTGATAATCTCTCCTGTGCGCGGGTCTGTCACCGATGCCCCATAACTCCAACCGCGTGTGGAACGATGCACCCAATTGATCATATTGTAGCGAATATCCATCGCATCAGCTGAATCGGGTAGGACTTCTACTCTAAAAGCGTCTTTGTAACCCGCCGCTTCGTAGGCTTTATTCCACCAACGTGCACCGTCCAAGAGGG
>JANMJN010000126.1:0-2151 GCA_031371355.1 Saprospiraceae bacterium | reverse complement strand
TGTCTCATGGATTCTCTAAAACGTATGGTTTTTTGATTGGCTCTATGTTTTCAGGCGTGGTTGGTACAGGCTTTTATCCCATTCTGGGTTCACGGGGTTGGTGTCGTTTCGGTTGTCCACAAGCCGCTATCTTAGGTATTTTCCAAAAGAAAAAATCTAAATTTCGCATCACAACAAACGGTAGTCAGTGCATCAGTTGTGGTAATTGCTCAACGTATTGCGAAATGGGTATTGATGTTCGGGCTTATGCACAACGTGGTCAAGATGTTGTTAGAGCTTCTTGTGTGGGTTGCGGCATTTGTGCCGCCGTTTGTCCACGTGGTGTTTTGCGTTTAGAAAATGGTGATTTGGATATTGATGAAAGGACAGAAACTGTTCGGGCAATTCATGTGAAAAACGGCATGTTAGAGGTTGATAATTCAATGAGCCTTTAAATGGATAGAAAACGTAATAACATTGTGAATAACTAAAACGGTTCTAAAAATATTTTTATCCGTTGGCGTAAAAAGGTTTGATTCGTACCTAATAATGATTCTTTTTCTTTATTTTAGTAGATTCTTTTATACATGTTGACCTTACTTGTTTTTGTTCTCTAACAAAATTAAGGGAGGTTGTTTGTTTTTGTTTATAAAAATCCCGAATTTTCTCTGTTGGAAAATTCGGTATGTCTTGTCTCATGTTTCTTTGTAAAATCTTCCACAAAAGGGTGTATCAGTCAACCCTAACCACATTATTCACCCCTTCCAACGTTTTCAAGGCTCTGATGGCTAAAACAAGTTGGTCAGTATGACTGACCATTAATTTGACCCGTCCTTCAAAAAAGCCTTCGTTGCCTTCGATGCTGAATGAACGAATATTGAGACCCAAATCGCTTGAAATACGGTTTGACAGTCGTTCAATGACGCCCGGTCCAGTGTCCACACCAATAATGAGCAATTCGACAACGAAACTGACTTCGGAGGTTGAACCCCATTCCGCTTTTGCCATCCGATGCCCATAATGGGACATGATGTTGGGCGCATTATTGCAAACAGTACGGTGGATTTTGTAAATATTATTGCTTGTTATGTAGGCAAAAACATCATCACCTTGAACAGGTCGGCAACAGTCCGCCAATTCATAAAGATACTCTTTGGCGGGTTGACCGTTGATGAACAACTCCGTTTTGATACTGGGCTTGTTTGATTTGCGCGGCTCAGATTGTATGTTGCTCCTGTCTTCTCCTTCGATGGGTTGAAGACGATTTTTTTCAATTTTAAAAATCTTCAAATCGTCTTGCAAATCAATGGCTTCGTTTGAGACGGCTAAATAGAATTCATGCCTTGTTTTGAAACCAAAATGTTTCATCACAACTTCGAGACTGGATTCAAAATCCACCTTCATGTGATCGAATTTGCGCTGCAAGGCTTCTTTACCAAAATCTGCAAATTTTTTAGCTTCTTCACGAAGGCATTGACGGATTTTTTCACGTGCCTTGCCTGTTACAACCCATTTTAACCAATCCTCTGACGGTTTGCGTTTGGCATTGGTTTCGACGCTTACTTGGTCGCCATTTTGTAATTTATAACCGAGTGGCACAAGGCGATTGCTGACTTTTACGGCTTGACAGCGTGCGCCAATATCGGTATGGATATAAAAAGCAAAATCTAAAGCCGTTGCCCCTTTAGGCAATATTTTCATGTCTCCTTTGGGCGTATAGACGTAAACCTCTTCGGCAAAAAGGTTTGTTGTCTTGAAATCATTGACGAAATCAATCGAGTTGCCCTCTCCTGCCTCTTCGAGCGACTTGCGGACTTGGTCGAACCACCTTTCAAAAACATCTTCTTGTTTTCTAATATTTTTGTATTTCCAATGCGCTGCATAGCCACGTTCAGCGATTTCGTCCATGCGTTCACTCCTAATTTGCACCTCAACGAAACGCCCTTCTGGACCGATAACAGTGGTGTGGAGCGATTCATAACCATTGGATTTAGGTATGGTCACCCAATCTTTTAAACGGTCGGGCATTGGTTTATGAACACTGGTCACAATAGAATAAGCTGCCCAACAATCTGCTCGCTCGCGTTCAATAGGTACATCAATGATGATGCGGACGGCAAAAAGGTCATAAATGTCTTCAAAACGGCAGCTTTTCTGCTTCATTTTGTTCCA
>JANMJN010000123.1:0-1590 GCA_031371355.1 Saprospiraceae bacterium | reverse complement strand
TGGTGGTTGCCCGATGCTTATGCTTGTATTTTAGCAAAAAATGAAGGAAAAATATTGAATACAGTGTTCAATCAGCAAATTGCAAAGGCTGCCAATAGTGCTAAAACAATGGATAATCACAGCACAGGACACCACGACCATGGGGCTATGGTGCCTAAAAAAGAGGATAAAACAGCCGTCATTTCTCCAAATAAACCTGATTTGGTGGTGAGCAATATCAAAATTGAACCCGCCAATCCAACCCCGCGTGAACGTGTCACCGTTTCCATTGATGTAACCAATCAAGGCGGTGTGGCAGTGCCAAAAGGGACTGTTTTGCCTTTGGATATTCGTTTTGAAGGTAAAGGACAGCTGATAGACATGGTGAGTTACGTGCATACTGAGGGGGTCAAATCGGGCGAAACGGTGACGATTACAAAAAATAATAATGGACCGTGGACGGGTAACATCGCTGTTACAGGCGAACAAGCAGGGGAATACACTTTTACGGCGACAGTGGATAAAGCCAATACGATTGGCGAAGGCAGCGAAACAAACAATATTTTGACCAAAAAGGTCAATATTGCCCTTTCGCAAAGCATGACGCAATATGTTTTAGCGAAAGCCATTCGCAGTCATTCGTCCGTTGCGTCCGTTTCTGTGGTCGTTGATTATTTGAAAAAGGCGCAAAAATTAGATGCAGAAGGCTTCAATACTGTTTTAAAAAGCATCGGCGAAGGGTGGAATTATAAGAAAAAAGTGGACGTTTCGGAAGCCGAAAAAACGTATTTGAAAACGCTTTTAGCTTCTACTTCTGGCGTACATAAAGACCGTTTGACCCGCTTGATGCAATCATGGGATATTTTGAAAAAACAAGAAGAGAATGACCCTAATGTGCAAACTGTAAAAATCAAGTCTATCCGTGAAATGTTGCAGTTCGATGTTAAAACCTTTACGGTTAAAGCAGGAAAAACGGTTGAAATTGTTTTCGAGAATCCCGATGCGATGCAACATAATATGGTGATTGGTAAACCTAAATCGCTTGAAAAAATCGGTAAAGCGGCGGATAAAATGATAACTGACCCTGATGGTGCATCAAAAAACTATGTACCGAATATTCCCGAAATTTTGTTTTCATCCGCCTTAGTCAATCCCGACCAAACAATACGATTGCGTTTTACGGCTCCTGAAAAAGCGGGTTTGTACCCTTATGTTTGCACATTTCCAGGGCATTGGCGGATAATGAATGGGGTGATGAAAGTAGAATGATTTCGTTAAGTTTATTATTTTCTTTCAAAAAGAAGTGCTGTTCATCGGCACTTCTTTTTTTCTTTGTCAAAATTTTAGATTTATGAAAAAAATCATCTTTTTACTGTTTGTTTTGACGGTTTTACTGAGGGGGGCTGTTTTTGCCCAAAATACGACTGAAACGATAGATTTAGAAACCCAAAACCCGATTGAAAAATCAGGTTGGGTATATATTTGGGGCGACGAATTTGACAACGACTCTTTGAATTGGTCGAAATGGTGGCCTCAAACGGGGACGCATGGTACTGAATTACAATACTATTCGCCACGTAAAGAAAATGTTTATGTAAAAGATGGGGCGTT
>JANMJN010000117.1:0-18944 GCA_031371355.1 Saprospiraceae bacterium | reverse complement strand
TTATTTGGGAAATAATTTTTTTCCATTCTTATTCCAAAATAAAATTTTGTGACGAAAATATTTTTTTATAGTCTTTTGAAATGTAGTTATGTTGACAATACGCCTAAATTTTTGTACCTTTGCCCCACTTTTGACAAAAAGCCATTTGATGTAGTCTAAAATAAACATAAAACGGTACTTTACTTTTACTTTTCCAAGATATAATTGCAAAACATTAAGAAACAGACGAGAAGAATCAACTATAAACGAACATTCATTTTGGCATAATATAAAATAAATCCTATTCTCAGGCATGAGACAACTCAAAATCACCAAGTCCATTACCAACCGTGAGAGCCAATCGCTCGAAAAATATTTACAGGAAATTGGTAAAGTGGACCTCCTAACACCCGAAGAAGAAGTTGATTTAGCTAAACGAATCAAACAAGGTGACCAAATCGCCCTTGAAAAATTGACCAAAGCTAACCTTCGCTTCGTGGTTTCTGTTGCTAAACAATATCAGAATCAAGGTCTTTCCCTTTCTGATCTCATTAATGAGGGCAATTTGGGCTTGATTAAAGCGGCTCAAAGATTTGATGAAACACGTGGTTTCAAATTCATTTCTTATGCGGTCTGGTGGATTCGGCAATCTATTTTGCAGGCTTTGGCTGAACAATCGCGTATTGTTCGTTTGCCTTTGAACAAAGTGGGTTCGCTCAACAAAATCAATAAGGCTTTCTCTGAATTGGAGCAAGAGTACGAGCGTGAACCAACGCCCGATGAACTCGCTCTGATGCTCGAAATCACGACAGATGAAGTTGAAACAACTCTCGGTGTTGCAGCTCGCCATGTATCTATGGATGCACCGTTCGTGGAAGGGGAAGACAATTCTTTGCTCGATGTACTTGAAAACAGTACAACACCTGGCACAGATACACATCTCGAATACCGCGAATCTTTAAGCCGCGAAATTGAGCGCTCCCTTGGTACATTGACTGACCGTCAAAGTGACGTTATTCGTCTTTACTTCGGTATTGGCGTTGAACATCCGATGAGTTTGGAAGACATTGGCGACAAGTTTGGTTTAACACGTGAGCGTGTACGTCAAATCAAAGACAAAGCCATCAATAAATTGCGTTCAGCTTCTAAAAGCAAACTTTTGAAGCATTATTTGGGTGCATAGTTGTTGTAAAGAAAGACAGTTCTAAAAGGGCAAAGCGTGTTATTACGTTTTGCCCTTTACTTTTTCACAAAATTCAAAATCACAGCCCCCTCAGTATTTGGTCTCCAAAATAGTATGTTGTTAATTTTATTAGGAAAATTTTATCCGAAATAATATTTTGTAACTTTTTGTTCAAAAAACCGTAAATTAAATTTAGTGTATTTTTTTAAAATAATAAAGCTTAGAAAATAAAATAAAATACTGACTATCAATTATTTGCGCAAAATTTCATGCTAAAAAAAGCCATATAAAATTTTGTGCGCTGTTTTTTTTTAAAAAAAAAGTAAAAAAATAGTGTGTCCAAAGTACACTATCTCTGTCTTAATATCGTTATATATTTGAGTAGTTGGAATAAAACCTTGAATGATAACCTATCAACCCAAAATACTCCATGCGAGATACCACAAAATCACCTAACTGTATTTTTTACAATCTCAAAACAACAACTTATTTTTAAACAGATTTTTTTAATCAATTAATTTTAAACAAAATGGCTACTAAAAAAACAGCAGCACCTAAAGCCGAAACTGCAGTACCTGCAGCAACAGTCGCAAAAACGGCTAAGAAAGCAACAGCTAAAGCAGAAACAGCACCTACAGAAATAGCAGTTACAAAAGCACCTAAGAAAGCAGAGACTAAAGCATCTACAACTAAAGTAACTTTCACCTTGCCAAAAGAGGCTGTTCAGACAGCTAAAACAGTGGCAGTTGTCGGTGAATTTAATAACTGGGACATCGTTAACGGTACAGAATTGAAAAAACAAAAAGACGGTTCTTTCAGCACAATACTCGAACTCGAATCTGGCAAAGAATACCAATACCGTTTTCTTATCAATGGTGAGGTTTGGGAAAATGCTTGGGATGCACCTAAATATGTTGAGACTTCTTTCGGGACTTTCAATTCGGTTGTTTTGGCATAAGACCTACAATGACAAAGGATTTTAAGATGTTTGATTTTAAAATGAAAGATTTTTATAAAATCTTTTTTCTCAAAGTCTTATGTCTTAAAATCTTTCGTCATTTATAGCTTGATTTTTTTCAACCTATCCATTTCGCGCTTGTTGTCGCGGTCTTTAATCGTCTCGCGTTTATCAAAGGATTTTTTACCTTCTGCCAAACAAATTTCAAGTTTCGCTATACCTCTCTCATTGAAATAAAGGCGATAAGGGACTATTGTCAATCCTTTTTCAGCCACTCGGCGAACTAATACCTTTATTTCAGCATTGCGTAACAACAGCTTCCGAAGCCGACGTGCTTCGTGGTTGTAAATTGTCCCATTGGCATATTCTGCAATATACATACTCTTGACATACAATTCGTCACGAATAAAATAACAAAAAGCATCTTTCAAGTTAGCCATACCTTCGCGCAAAGCCTTCACCTCAGTACCATTCAAAAGGATACCTGCCTCATATTTTTTGACGAATGCAAAATCGTGTTCCGCCTTTCGATTGACGATTTGAGGATTCTTAAATCTTTTATTTTTCTCTGCCATTTTTTTTTATAACCATTTTTTCCAACGAAAAAAAATCAATTGCATTATTGTCAGCAATATCATTGCACCCCACATCAAAAAATAAGCATGTGGAAAATGTAATTCAGGTAAAATATCAAAATTAGTCCCATAGACACCAACGATGAAAGTTGGTGGTATAAAAATCACAGATATAATTGTTAACACCTTAAAGACATGATTGGTTTGATTGTTTTGTTCCGAATTGAACAAATCGTTCAAGTTATTAAGCATATCTCTTTGATTTTCAACCGTTTCGATAACACGTACAACGTGGTCATACAAGTCTCTGATAAAAACCTGATTCATTGGGTTTATGAATTCACCTTGCTCACGCGAGAAACGACTCACAACATCACGAAGCGGAAAGGCGGCGCGCCTGATTTCACTCAGTTGTCGTTTTAACTTATAAATATCGCTACGTACTGAGGGGGTAAAATGAGTCAAAATTTGGATTTCTATTGCTTCAATCTTATCTTCCAACTCATCTAAGACATTGATATAACCGTCCACAATGTAGTCAATTAATGTATAAGCCAAAAAGTCGGCACCTTTATGCCTGATTTTTCCCAAACCCCGATGCAACCGTTCTCTGATAGGTAAAAAAAGATCGTCCATATCTTCTTGAAAAGTCAGTAACACGTCTTTTTCAAGATAAAAAGACACTTGTTCCGTTACAGAATCCCCGATTCGTTTGTCATAGCGCAAGGCATGAATGATGATGAAAATGCCATTTGTGTAGTCTTCCCATTTTGGGCGTTGGGTCGTATTCAAAATATCCTCAATCGCCAAAGCATGGACATCAAAAACTTGGCCTATCTGTTGTATCAACGATACATCATTCAGTCCTCTCGTATCGTACCAGGTTATTTTTCCTGCCGATGGATGTGGACAATCCAGCCCCCTGAGTATTTTTTCCTCAAAAGTCGCATTATTGTACTGAACAATCATCACCATCGATTGCTCAACCTCTGCTTGTCCAGTGTAAACAGCCGTTTCAGGTGGCAAACCCACTTTACTCGGCTTATGTTTTTGTTTTTTTGGCATAAAAAAATGCTATTTGATACCTTCAACGATAACAGAAATGCCTACCCGATTCAAAACAATTTTATCAATAACCTTAAAAATAGGCACTAACATATTATAAAAACGCATTTGCCCCATTGGAATCGTTTTCTTTTTTAGGACGTTCCCCGAAAACCACCAGCCAGCGATAGCTGCAAAGTTAAAATATTGACTATGAACTATTTGAAAATTATTTTTTTCAAAAACATTTTTTAGCCCCCCCTCAGTATAACGCCTATAATGTTCCAGTGAACGGTCAAATTCGTTGAACAAAGCTTGATATGCAGGTACTAAAATCACCAAACGACCGCCTTTGCGCAATAGTTTTTTAGCATTCGCAATCGCCAAAAAATCGTCAGCAATGTGTTCAACTACGTTCAATGCAAAAACACCGTCAAAACGCTCCAATAAATCAGCGTATTCCGATTCAAAATCAGGATGAACCAAGTCCAGTTCACGAACACCCACATAGGACGGTGCTTGCTCAAATTTTTGCTCTAAGTATTGGCAATAATTATAACGTATGTCAGACAGCATCAGCTTACGTCCGTCATTCAAATACTGCTCGCTGATATTGCCAATGCCCGAACCAATCTCCAGAATCCGACCCGTCAAACGACGGCTTGTTACTTTGTACATCCATTCGTTAAAAAGCGGCGCATTAGAAATCGCTTCAAGCGTCGCCATACCTTCCATATCTAACTCCTTGAAAACAAATGTATTATTCATTTTTTAATAATAAATTCATGGATTAAATGATATTTCTAATTCTTAATTTCAAATGCCAAATTTTGGCATTTGAAATTTTTTAAGCACCAATATTATATTTCAGAATACACCAAATCGCACGAAAGCCATCGCGCCAACCTATTTTTTTGCCTTCTGCATAAGAGCGACCATAGTAAGAAATGCCGACTTCATAGATCCGAATGCCTTTAATTCGAGATACTTTTGCAGTCACTTCGGGTTCAAAACCAAATCGTTTTTCTTTTAAATCTATGCTTTGAATGACCTCTCGGCGAAACAATTTATAACATGTTTCCATATCCGTTAGATTCAAATTGGTAAAAATATTGGACAGAAAAGTTAAGGCTTTATTGCCAATAGAGTGCCAAAAGAACAAAATACGGTGCGGTTGCCCCCCAATAAAGCGCGAACCAAAGACCACATCAGCAAAACCGTCGAGAATCGGTTGCAACAAAAAATTGAATTGGGCAGGGTCATATTCAAGGTCAGCATCTTGAATAATCACAAAATCGCCTGTTGCTTCCTTGATGCCTGTGTGCAAAGCAGCGCCTTTTCCTTGGTTGACAGCATGTTTAAAATAGCGAATATCCAAGTCAGGATATGTATTTTGATACTTCAGAATGACCCCCTCAGTATCATCGCTCGAGCAATCATTTGTAATAATCAATTCTTTTTTCATGTCCTCTACAAGTTGAACGGCCCGAATACGGTCAAGAATTCCTTTAATTGTCCGTTCTTCGTTGTAGGCAGGCATGACTATGGAAAGTTTTTTTTGCATAAAGCCGCGTTTTCGGTAAAAAATGGCTGCAAAAATAGGCTAAAAAAACAGTAGTCACTTATAAATGGTTGTTTTTAAAGCATATAAAAAAAACCACCCATCAAAAGAAAGGTGGCTCGTAGAAAAAACAAACTATGAGAAAACAATTTTTATGATACCATAAAAACAGTATCAGTTAATCTCATTAATATTTTTATGAAGCCCAAAAACAACCTCACATTTTATGTCAAGCATAAAACCGAGAGGTTGAATTGCGAAAAATCACAAAAAGGATGTTGTCAATAGCCATCAAGAGTAAATGTCACATTCAATTCCTTTTCAATTTTGAAAAGAATATCTCTTGTAGGCACGACTTGCCCTTTTTCAATCTTCTCAATATTCGCCTTTGTGAGACCAACCCGGTCAGACAAATCTTTTTGAGAAAGATGTTTTTCCAAACGAGCTAATTTTATTTGCTCACTGATTGGAAAGAGAAGCGTTTCAACACCATTTTTACCATCTTCAAAACTTTGAGTCGCTGGAGACGGACTGTAATGTAGGAAACCTGCTAGAATAAGTAAAAGAACACCTGTTAGTACGAATTTAGACATAGCACGCTGTTTTAGAAAAGTGGGGGAATATGAGTTTATAGAAAATTGAAACCATATTGATATTACTTTAATTTATAAGTCATCTAATTTGAATAATTCATATCGTTCTACAATAGAAATCAGTTTTTTATCGTAGGTTTTATCTGTTGCATAGCCAAAGTCTCTTAAACCTTTAGCCCAAACGCGATAATTTTTACCATATTTCAATAAATCCCGATAACGATATTTCATTAAAAATTGACTGTGCTCACGCCACGAGTCTGTTGCATTAGCATATTTTCGGAAAAAATCTTTATGATGATCATCCGTAAAATTTGAGCAATGACCCTTTGGGCATGACTTAGAAAAACACTTAATACCGAAATGATTGTTATTTCGTGCAGCTAATACGCTTGTACCGGAACGGCTTTCTATTATTGCTTGTGCCATCGTAATACTGGCAGGTATACCAAATTTATCCATCTCTGCCACGGCTACTTTGGAATAACGCTCGATATATGCTTTTACACCCTGTTCTTTAAGTTCCTCTGGTGCCGCGGGTGAAAGATTAAAAGATAATCCGCTACCGATTGATACTGAAGTTGTGTTGTAGTCTTTTCCCTGTACCTGTTTGTTTTGTTGCGTTTTCTCCTTTGTGTTGTTAATCGCTGCAAAAATAGGCTTTCCTACGTTAAAAACAAGCCCATCGGAGAAAATCAACAACATAATTATTCCCAATATACATACTTTGAATAATGTCCGTCCACCACTGCGTGTGAGGATACCGAAAGTTAGGTAGTCGCCACGATTCTCGATCGCAGCCAATAAACGTTGCCACCCTTTCACAACGCGCTGTATCATTTCAGAAAATGATTCGATTGACTCTGAACCACTTGTCGTATGAGCATCATGGCGAATCAAGTCCTCCATGGTATGATGTTTTTTAAAAACAACACGGAGATTATTTGCATCTCCTTCCGTTGCTTGCCCGTTTGTTAAATCAAAATCTTTCATTTTTTCTTATGCTTTTGAAAACGTTTTGTATTTTTACGAGAAGATGTTGAATGTTTATGTTTACAGTGCTTCAAAAACTGTGTAAATTTAAAACAAAAATAGATTATAAAACAAATAGTTTCTAATTTATTTTCAATATTTTTTATCGACACTTTTGTTTTAAAATGTGCAAAATCTGTAAAAAAATCATTTATTGAATCAACTATTTGTTTTAAAATATTGATTTTCATACTTTTATAAAACATTATTTTTACACCTTTATCATAAAACCGTCTTTTCTCATTCCTTAAATTTCAAAAAATCATGGGCGAATTTGCAGACAGCATCGTCAACCAACGTTTCAAAATTGTTTATAATGAGCTTGAAAGAACAAACAAAATCAAAGGCAAGTCCGATATTGCTTCCAAACTCGGCACGTACAACCACGTCGTCAACTCTATTCTCAAAGGAGACCGCAATATCACGGTCGAACAGCTTCATAAGTTGTTTGAACTATATGGCATCAGTGCCAATTTTGTCTTTGGTTTCTCTGACGATGTTTTTCTGCCCGGTCATGAAGCTGTTTCGACACGACCAAAATCTGAACGGCAATTCGGATTGAGTGGTCGGCAAAATATCGTCCTTTTGCCCAATCGCGCATTGGCAGGTTATGCAACGGCAGCCGATACCCCTCAGTATCTAACGGATTTTCCACGCTTTTCAATACCTAATATGGAGGGAAATTTGATTGCCTTTGAAATCAGCGGCAATTCGATGGAACCGACAATTACAAATGGGGATATTGTCGTTTGTGAAGAGCTTGAACGTGGCGAACCCATAAGAGACAATCAAGTATATGTCGTTGTCACTGATGTCGTCGTTGCCAAACGTATTCAACAAGTTAAAGACGCTTCAAAAGTTCATGCTTTGCGTTTAATTTCAGATAATGAGTTCTACAAACCATATGAAGAATCGTTAGATGACGTTAATAAGATATTGCGCGTAAAATGCCGCTTGACTTCTCACGCCATTCAGTAGTATCTTTGTCCTAAAATATGAAACATGAATGATGAAATATGAAAACCACATATTACATCATTCATGTTTCATCGTTTATCATTCATATTTAAGAAAAAGTCCTATGAAAAAAAACATTTTAGTCGCTTTCTCGCTTGGTTTTGTTATGGTTTTGAATGCTCAAACAGCAAAAAGAGAGACCTCCTCTCCAAAGGAGTCTTTCGGACAGTATAAAGCATGGGCAACGCCACCGCCAGAATTTCGGCAGCCCAATCAAATCAATAAAATATTTCCTTACGACATTGCCTTAAAAGATACGGCGGGTACGATATATAACTCTGCCGAAGTGTTGAAAACAGGCAAAAAACCACTCGTTTTAGTCTTTTGGCTGACCACCTGTGGACCTTGCCTTTTGGAGTTAAGCACTTATAAATCAAAATACGATGATTGGAAAAAAGAAGCCGATTTTCGTATGATTGCAATTTCAACAGATTTTCCCCAAAATGCCGAAAATTATGTCAAACGTACCAAACAAAGCGAATGGCAATTTGAGTCTTACCACGACTATCAAAGGGCTTTTTGGATGATCATGCCTGGCGAACTGAATGGTCTGCCACAGGTATTTATTTTAGACAAAAAAGGCGATATTGTTTATCATCATCGGCGTTTTGTGCCCGGTGACGAAGATGAATTATTTGCAAAAATTAAGGAGTTAAATAAATAAAAAAAAGCTTCTATTTGCGTTAATTAGCTCTAAGTCTGACTTAATTAATAATCTTTTGTGAGAGTAAGTGGTAAAGGCATTAAAAATTAAAGCCCATAGTTTTAGATACTGTGGGCTTTTTTCTGTTTATAGCTGACTGACTAATCAAAAATAATCGTCTTGTTCCCACTCACAAAAACGCGGTCGTCAAAAACCAATTTCAGTGCCTTTGCCAAAGTGATTTTCTCTACATCACGCCCCATCTGTGCCATCTCTTGTGGCGAGTGTGAATGGTCAGTCGGTATCACTTGCTGCATAATAATCGGTCCTTCGTCGAGGTTATCGTTGACAAAATGAGCCGTTGCACCGATGATTTTTACACCCCGGGACCACGCCTGACGATAGGGATTAGCCCCAATAAAAGCAGGTAAAAAGGAGTGGTGTATATTGATAATCCGATTGTTATAATGTTCAACAAAATGTGATGTGAGTACACGCATATATTTTGCTAAGATGATATAATCGGGTTTTAGCCCCTTTATTTTTTCTAAAACAGCTGTTTCGTGTTCTTCTCTCGTTATATTATCATGGGAAATATGAAAAAACGGCAAACCAAATTGTTCAACAAACCCCCTCAGTATTTCGTAGTTGCCAATGACTGCCAGAATCTCAGCGTTTAATTCATCAAATTGATGTCGAATTAGCAGCTCTCCAAGGGCATGATGCTCTTTAGTAACCAAGATGACAACTTGCTTTTTGCGATTTTCTGAAATTGAAATATGTGCATCGTCAGGCAAAATACCCATCAAACCGTTCCGAATGCGGTCAGCGTCCATTGTACCATCAATTTCAGTCCGCATAAAAAAGCGACCTGTTTTGGTTTCTACAAATTCATGGTTACTGATGAGGTTCAAGTCGTTGTGGTACAAAACACCTGAAACTTTATGCACTAAACCTTTGGCATCGGAGCAATCTATTAATATTGTATGTGTCATTATTTATATTGTTGAATTTTGTAAGCGTTAAATCTGTGGTCTTTCAAACAATAATATAGCCATTTAAGCGATTCAATACGAAATATGGGTGGCGAAATTAAACCTTGTTTTCTAAATTGAGTCAAAAAATTAAAATCAGTCAAAACGTGAAGGAACAATTTTCAGACGAATACATTATGAAACTGCTGTCAACAGACGCGACTCATGAACATGGGTTTCGGCTATTGATGCAGACTTTTCAAGAACCGTTGTACCGACATGTGCGCCGAATAGTTTACGACCATGATGATGCGAATGATGTGATTCAGAACACTTTTATCAAGGTTTTTAGAAATATTGAGCGTTTTGAAGGCAAATCGAAGTTGTTTACATGGCTTTATCGGATAGCGACAAACGAAGCGATAACGTTTTTGAATAGCCGAAATCGGAAAGAAACCGATACGATTGACGACCCTGACAACGCCCGTGTAGCGAATCAATTGAAGGCGGATACGTTTTTTGATGGCGACTACATTCAATTGAAATTGCAACAAGCGATTGCATCATTGCCCGATAAACAAAGGGCGGTTTTTAACCTTCGGTATTACGATGAAATGCCTTATGAAGAAATGTCAGTCGTTTTAGAAACATCGGTAGGTGCGTTAAAAGCCTCATATCACCACGCCGCAAAAAAAGTTGAGGCATTTTTTAAAGGAATAGAAATTGATTAAAATATTCAGAAAATATGAAAAGAGAATTTGAAAAAGAACTACAAGAACTGTCCCCTTTCCTCGCTGATTTGAAAAAGCAGCAGAAAGATGAGCCGTTTAAAACACCTCGATTGTACTTCGACAACTTGGCAAATCAGGTTATTGAAAAAGCTAAAGGTGAAACACATACTGCAAAAGTACCCCCTCAGTATAACAACCGTCTAAGCTTATTGAATCGTATAAGTGATTGGTTATCAACGGTTTTTCAACCTAAATGGGCGTTGCCTGCCTTAGCTTTGGCATTAGTTGTTGGGGCGGGTTGGTATGCTGCGCAGCAACAAAAAACGACACTGATTGCTGTTGAGCAACCTGTCATTTTGACTCATGAAGCAGCGCAAAACTACATCAAAGAGAATATTGAGGATTTTAAAGAAGAAGATATTGTAACCGCTTTTGAAGAGCCTAAGGAGGTTGAAAAAGTAGAAAAATCGTTTGACACTGAATCAACAAATGTGGTCCCCTCAGTACCACCAAAACTCGAAAAAGTGTTGACGCATCCACAGTCTGGTTTGACAGAAGCAGAAATAGAACAATATCTTTTGGAAAATCTAGATGAACGAGATATATACGCTTTAGGAAATATATAATTATTGGATTAAAAATTTAAAAAACAGAAACATGAAGAAGATATTTTTTGCCTTTGCTTGCCTCATTATGGTAGCAAATTTAATGGCGCAACCAATTCAAAACCGTATGAAAGAACGTGTGGAAGCGCAGCGTATCGGGTTTATCACGCAACGTGTGAACTTAACACCTGAAGAATCCCAACAATTTTGGCCTATTTACAATCAATATATGGACAAAATGCAGCAAATAAGGAGTTCTTCTAAAATGGAAAAATCATTTGACGATATGAGTGATGCCGATGTTGAAAAGATGTTAATGAGTCAAATGGACAAAGAATCAAATGCTTTGGATTTGCGAAAAGAATATTATCAAAAATTCAAGAAAGTTATTTCAGTTAAAAAAATTGCTAAACTCTATAAAGCAGAGCAAGATTTTAAAGGTGAAATGCTTAAACAATTGCAAGAAATGCGGCAAATGAAAAAAAATATGCGCCAAGAAAAAGATTAATTGGTGGATAGTTGATAATAGATAATGGTTGCCTAAAAGTAAAGTAACAACAAACTGATTTTCAACTCTTTGAATTATCTAATATCAACTATCCATTAAGAATAATTTGATTTATTTAGATTCTTTTACTTTGTTCAGAATACCATTTTTTTTTTTAAAATGTATAAACTTTCATTGAGTTTTCATAAAACCATGCAACATAAAACATCTACTCTAAAGCAATTGAAACCATGGTTGTGGTCCAAGATTGCGCTCTATCAGAAAATAAAATCTTTGTTTTTGCCCATGTTGTTTTGAATAGATCCGAGTCTCGATAGGCGTTCAAAGCCGTTTCGTCATCCCAAAAACTAAGGGTAAAAAATACATGTGGTGTTGTCGCATCGCGCAACAATTCAAGGTGTTGACATCCGTTCCTTTGACGAATTAAATGCTTGGAATCCTCAAAAATAGTTATAAAGTCATCGGTTTTGTCCGATTGAAAAGTGAGTTTAACAAGTCTTTTTATCATAATTACTGAAAATCAATTTGGATTGTGTCTTCAATTTTCAACCCAAACATCTCTGCCGCTTTGCCCATATTAATAGCCACTTCGAGATAATCGGAATTAAAAAGACACAGCGTTTCACCGATAGGTACATCATTATAATGTTGAGAAAGCTTCAAAATAGGGTCATGTCGCTTGAAAAAAAGTTGGAAGGAACGTCCACGACCGACTTTTTCAAATAATTCACGGGTTATGTTGCTCACAATATTGTCATAATGGTCAACATAAATAACAGCGCCACGTATTTGAGACTGTGCAATAACCGGTTGAAATGTAATGCGTTGTAAAATATCTGTAGCTTTTTCGCCCAATAAATTTAGCGCCGCACCAGAAGCCAAATGACTGACTGCGTTGGCAATCGCATCGCGCACATGCTCGAAATTAAGACCGATGAAAGGGATTTCGATAATTTCAATGATTTGGGGCTGAGCTGTTAATTTTGGAAAAATAAGGGTGAAAATACCATTGTCTGGTCCA
The DNA here is from genome assembly GCA_031371355.1 of Saprospiraceae bacterium. Lineage (GTDB taxonomy): Bacteria > Bacteroidota > Bacteroidia > Chitinophagales > Saprospiraceae > JAAFJT01. The sequence goes on along the minus strand of JANMJN010000117.1, from coordinate 6,520 downwards.
ATAAAAATATGTTTTTCGTACTTAAACGCCAAAAAACGCCCGCGTTCACCGCCAAAATTGTTCGTACTGATAACATGAATCGTTCCTTCAGGAAAAGCTGCCCACGCATTTTTCAACACAAAAGCGGCTTGAACAATGTCGTGGTGCTTGATTTGATGCGAAATATCAACAATATTCAATGTCCGATGTCGCGACAACATCGCCCCTTTGAGAACGGGCACGTAATAGTCTTGTAAACCAAAATCTGTTGTGAGCGTGACGATTTGCATCAGGAACTTTTAGGTGTCTATTAAAGATTTGTCTTTGTTTTCCAAAATCATACCATGATTAGGGGTAATTTTGGCACAAAAATAAAGCACACTTGTGGTAAAAAGGCTACTTTTGTTAATAAAATTAAGAAATCAAATTTGACCCCCTCAGTATATTTCATAATATTTGGCTTAAAATTTGATTTAATAATTTTAAATTTGTGTTTTTCAAAGTATTATGAATAGAGTATTTTTAACATTCTAACTACGATAAAGAGGTAAATTTTTGAGCGAAATTATTTTAACCATCAGTGGCGTTGACTTTTTAGCCCTTTTCGGCGAAAACAACGCCAAATTGAATCTCGTCCGCAAGGCATTTCCTGATGTGACCATTACGTCACGCGGTTCAAACCTTAAAATCAAAGGCGACAAGACGCATGAGGCGCAAGCCGTTAAAGACATCGTCGAAAAAATGGTGCGGATGCTCCGCGACCACAAAGAACTGTCTGTCCATACTGTCGAAGATATTTTGGCTGGCGAAAACCCGCATGATGTGCGCCTGTCGCAATCGAGTGTCGGCAATTCGACGATTGTACATGGTAAAGATGGCACACCGATTAGGGCTAAAACCCGCAATCAGAAGAAACTGGTGGATGCCATCGAAGCCAATGACATCGTTTTTGCCGTCGGTCCAGCCGGTACAGGTAAGACCTACACAGCTGTGGCGATGGCTGTACGTGCGCTGAAAAATCGGACGGTGAAAAAAATTATCTTAACACGTCCTGCCGTCGAAGCAGGTGAAAACTTAGGTTTTTTACCCGGCGACTTGAAAGATAAAGTTGACCCTTACTTACGTCCACTTTATGACGCACTCGATGATATGTTTCCTGCCGACAAACTTGCGCAATTTATGACGAATCGCGTCATTGAAATCGCTCCGTTGGCGTTTATGCGCGGACGAACGCTGAATGATGCGTTTATCATCCTTGACGAAGCACAAAACTCAACGCCGCAACAGATGAAAATGTTCCTCACACGCCTGGGTCCAACTGCTAAATGTGTGGTGACAGGTGACTTGACCCAAATTGACTTACCATGGAATGTCAAGTCGGGTCTGCGTCAAAGTATCGAAATTTTGCAAGGCATTGAAGGCATCGCACAAGTGAAGTTGACAGTCGAAGACGTTGTCCGTCATCGTCTTGTGAAAGAAATCATCAAGGCTTATGACTATGATGATGAATATCGAAAAGCGATGAAAGAAGCCGAAAGAAATGGTAAAACGCTTGACGTAAAGCCTGTCGAACCCGTTGTTGAAACGCCGACAAATGGCGCTGAATCAAAGGTTTAGTGATTTAAAACGTTGCGAAGGTTTTGAACCTTCGCAACGTTTTCATCAAAACTTATTTAATACCCCCCTCAGTAAAAAGCTCATTTTATACAGCTTTTCGATTATTTTTCTAATTTCACACTATGAAAATCGCTGCCCAATTCCTATCCATTATCGCACATCCGTTGTTGATGTTGACTTATATGCTGCTGCTGCTGCTTTTGGTCAATCCTTACTTGTTTGGTGTCAACAGCATTGGCGATTTAGAAAGTAAAAAACTGATTTTGTCGGTCTTTTTTACATCCTTTTTGCTACCGGCTATTGCCATATTTTTGATGTATAAATTAGAGCTTATTTCAAGTTTGGATATGCGCAACAAGCAAGACAGAATCGGACCGTTCATCGTAACGGGCATTTTTTACTTATGGGTTTTTCAAAATGTATTGCGCAATAACGACATGCCAACGGCTTTTCTCATCGCTGTTTTGGGCGCAACAATGGGTCTGTTCCTTTGTTTTTTGATTAATTTATTTTTTAAAATCAGCCTTCATGCTTCAGGTATCGGCGGCTTTGTCGGTATGGTATTGATAACGATGTGGCTCTTTAGTTATGGCACTTTTGAGATGTGGTTGCCTTTTATCGGCTCGTGTAGCATCAGTATTAATTTGGTTTTGATGCTAAGTTTACTGATTGGCGGTTTGATTGGTTCGGCACGTTTGGGGCTTGGGGCGCACAGCTCGCGTGAACTCTATGCAGGTTTTGCATTGGGGCTTTTGTGCCAGTTTATTGCGCTGAAAATTTTGATTTAGCAAAAAACTATCGAGATATTTTGTTGAAATCATTGTTGTAAGTCTGTTTATACAACCAAAATCTATCTTTTCAAAAATTTATTGCAAGAATACTCCCCTGTCTTTTTAGCTTTCATTTATCAATTTTTCTTTTAGTTGTTTCAGTTGTTCAAATGACAAATCATTTAGCTTTAATATCGACTGTGTCGTAAATGAATTTATTCAAGTTGTTGCCAAGTTTTTTTTCAATGTCAAACGCAAAAGATAAACAAGTTTCTATCCCTCTATCTAAATCATGGTCTGTTACCCCACTTGCCTACCTAAATTGCCTGTTAATTCAACTTTATAAACATTGTTAGAAATCTCTTCAAAACTTAAAGACCACATATCTAATACTCTAATTATCATTATTTTACCTATTAAAGTCAATTACAATACACGTTTTTTCACAAATGTAAAAACGTCAAGCCATTCGACCAAATTTTGTTAAAATCATTGACTTAAATTAATCAATAACTGGCATTTCAATAGACCCTATAAAACCAGCAAATCTTACCCAATCAGCCAAAATCTATATTTTTTATGCAATTTTGGCTGCAAGTATTGACTTTTGCAGCCAAAACTTGTATTTTTGTATCAAAATTGGCTGATTATGAATAACAAAAGTACCATCATTGGTAGAAAAAAAGAGATACAAAAATTAGACAGTATCACAAAAAGTAAGAAATCGGAATTTCTGACCGTATATGGTAGAAGACGTGTTGGAAAGACATTTCTCATTAGAGAATACTTCGACTATACATTCGATTTTCAAGTTTCGGGTTTGGCAAATGCTGACACAACACAACAATTGTTTAATTTCGATACCGTTTTGCGGAAGCAATCTCACCTTGTTTTTGACACCCCTTCAAGCAATTGGTTGATTGCTTTTCAACGTCTGATGGAACATTTAGAAAGCACTAAAAATAAAGAAAAAAAAGTCATTTTCTTTGATGAATTGCCTTGGTTTGATACCCCAAATTCTGATTTTATGATGGGTCTCGAACACTTTTGGAACAGTTGGGCAACCAATCGCAAAGATATTTTATTGATAGTTTGCGGCTCGGCAGCTTCTTGGATGGTGAATGTTCTCATCAATAATGACGGTGGTCTGCACAATCGCATTACACAAAAAATAAAGATTGAGCCTTTTACTTTGAAAGAAGCCGAGGAAATGTTGGTTGCCAAAAATTGTGTTTTAGACCGCTATCAAATCGTACAATTATACATGGTTATGGGCGGTATTCCTTACTATTTAGAAGCCATTCAGCCACATTTGAGCGCAACGCAAAATATTCAAGAGTTGTTTTTTGATAAATCGGGCTTATTAAAAAATGAGTTTTTTAACCTATACCGTTCCCTTTTTCGCAAATTCGAAATTTATGAAACCATCGTCGAAGTTTTGTCAACAAAAACTGAGGGGTTGCAACGAGGAGAGATAATCAAACTGTCGGGTTTGGCTTCGGGCGGTACGCTCACAAAAGTATTGGCAGACCTCGAAGAAAGTGGGTTTATCAGTTCTTATACTTCACTTGATAATAAACGAAAAAATATAATTTACAGATTGTCAGATTTTTATACTGCGTTTTATTTCAAATTCATCAAAGACGGAAAATATCAAGGAGAAAATAGTTGGATTAATCTCTTGGATAGCCCTACACAAAGAGCTTGGCAAGGGTTTACTTTTGAGCAAATTTGTATAGACCATGTGGCGCAAATAAAAAAAGCCTTGGGCATCAGTGGCGTTCAATCAAACAATGCTTCTTGGAAAGGCGGCACAACTGAAAAATCAGCTCAAATTGATTTACTCATTGATAGACGCGACCAAGTTATTAATGTCTGCGAATGTAAATTTTCATTAGATACATTTTCGATAGATAAGGATTATTCAGAAAAACTTAGGTCAAAATTGGCGACTTTCAAGACAGTTACTAAAACTAAAAAAGCCGTTTTTTTGACGATGATTACGACTTATGGTATCGAAAAAAATAAATATGCCAACTTATTAGTACAAAATGACGTGAAAATGGACGCTTTGTTTGAATGAATAAAATACTTCAAATGAGCTTTTATACCTTCGCCCTGAATTTAAAATTATGGAACAACTCAAAGAATTAGAACGCCTACGCGAGCTGCTCGCCCTTGAAAAAAAAGCCGACCTCGAATTTTTCAAAACGGTCATTCAAAACAAGCCCCTTGAACAGCGTCGAGCCGAAGGGTTTACGTGGTATCCGCTTCAAATCGTTCGGACGGGTTATACTTTTGGCGACCGTGCTTTTGTCGTCGTCGAGCGGAGTGGCAGCCCTGATTCGCCGCATCAATTCCGTCCAGGCAATGTGGTTCAGATATTTACAAATGACAAAAGCAATACATACAGCGAAAAGTCGGGCGTAATTAACTATGTCAATAAAAACCAGATGTACGTCATTTTGAACGCCAAAGACTTACCCGATTGGATAAACGATGGTCAAATTGGTGTTGATTTGTTGTTCGACGACCGGACTTATACCGAAATGGAAAAAGCGATTGCCAAAGTGATGAATGCCAAAGGCGACCGTTTAGCTGCCCTCCGCGATGTTCTTTTGGGTTATAAAACCTCTGAAAACTTCAATGCCAACGCCCCCCTCAGTATGCCACGCCTCAACGAAAGCCAAAACTTAGCTGTCCGTCAAATTATGGACAACCGCGATATTGCCATCGTTCATGGTCCGCCCGGCACAGGCAAAACGACAACGCTTGTTGCTGCCGTTAAAAAATTGTCAGAAACGGAGAACACTATTTTAGTCACCGCACCCTCCAATACGGCTGCCGATTTGTTGACTGAAAGGCTTGATGCCGAAAATTTGTCAGTCCTCCGCATTGGCAATATTTCACGTGTTGATGAAACCATTGTACGACATACCCTTGAAGGACAATTGGCTACACATCCAGAAGCGCGTAATATCAAAAAAATAAAAATAAAAGCGGCTGAACTCCGTCGCATCGCCCGCAGTTATAAACGCAAGTTTGGTTACGATGAAAAAACGCAACGCGACCGTCTATTGAAAGAAGCCAAAGACCTCTCTGCTTGGGCAAACGACCTTGAAAAACGCATCATTGACGAAATTATAGACGGAGCAGCCGTCATAACGTGTACGCTTGTTGGCGCAGCACATCCAGTTTTAGACAATCGAAAATTTCGCACCGTTTTCATTGACGAAGCCGCACAAGCCCTTGAACCGGCTACATGGATTCCAATTCTGAAAGCCTCGCGTGTCGTTTTGGCGGGCGACCCTTTTCAATTGCCGCCAACCGTGAAGTCAAATGACGCTAAAAAACAAGGTTTTGACATTACTTTGATTGAAAAATCTATAAAACACCTTGATTCAGTCAATTTTTTAGACGTTCAATATCGGATGAATAAGACGATTATGGGTTTTTCAAATCGTCAATTTTATGATAATTTGCTCAAAGCACACCCCTCAGTATCTGACCGTATTTTGGTGAATTTTCAAGAAGAAAAGCCCGTCGTTTTCATTGATACAGCTGGTTGTAGCTTCGATGAACAAGTCCATCCAGAAAACAAAAGCCGTTTTAATCCTGAAGAATTTTACGCGCTTCGCGAGCATTTATACCAATATTTAGAGGCTTTTCCCTACGATAAGCCCTCCATTGGCATCATTTCGCCCTATCGGGAACAAGTGATTTTTATAGAGAAAGAAATAGAAACCGACTCTCTTTTGGCAGATATGAATTTGACAGTTCAAACCATTGATGGTTTTCAAGGACAGGAGCGCGATGTCATTTACATCTCTCTCGTGCGTTCCAACATGAAAAGTGAAATAGGTTTTTTGAATGATTACCGCCGCATGAATGTGGCGATGACGCGGGCGCGTATGAAGCTGATTGTCGTTGGCGACAGCGGTACGATTGGGAATGATAAATTTTATAAATCCTTTTTAGAATATGCGGATACAGAGGGGTCTTATCGGTCGGCTTGGGAGTTTATGAAGCCGTGAAAATGGTAATTTATCAAACACCAATAAGAATATCTGTTGGTATCCGCAGCTCTTTATGAAGTATTCTAATTTGGGATAATGATAATTGCCTTGTACCATTGAAAATTTCTGTTACACGGT
>JANMJN010000096.1:0-5268 GCA_031371355.1 Saprospiraceae bacterium | reverse complement strand
GTTTTGGGAAAGATGCCCCCTATAAAATAAAAATGACCAACCCTATTGCTTTACAATACGCTTTTGAAGATTTCCATTCTCCGTTTGCAAAACGAACAAATACAAACCCAACGGTAAATCTTGAAGAGACAGCTGACCATTGATACTTGTTGTTTCTTGCAAGAGTTTTCCTGTGGCATCATAGAGCTGCACAAGCGTGATTTGGCTTGGGTCATCGTATTGATAATATAAAACATCGGGCGAAGGGTTTGGATAAAGTGATAGCACGTGCGTTTTATTATCACTGATGAGTATGATAGGAGAATAATTGAAACCACCATCCATATCAACTTGCTTTAAACGATAATAATTTAAACCAATCGAAGATGCTTTATCTAACCAACTGTAATTATTTATAGTCGCTGAATAACCTTTTGCCGATACGAAGGTCACATCTTGCCATATTACGCCATCTTTGGAGCGTTGGATAAAAAAACCATGTGTATTGAGTTCAGTAGCCGTTTGCCAAAGCAATTGATTGCCTCCTTTTATTGCCTGACCTTTGAAATAAGTCAATTCGACGGGCAAAACGAATGATCGAATATTCACACCGACGTGCGATGATGTGCCACCAGTGAAATCCCCATTTATGCTCCAGCCCATGTTAACTGAGGACGCGCCCGTTTTCGTACTCATAGCAAGACGTGTATTGGGTGAAGAAGCATTGCTTTGGAAAATCTGCGTCTGAGAAGCGGTCATATTTGTCAGACCACTAGAAAAAGCACCTATACAATCGCAGACCAAGTCATTACTACTGCTTGTAACACTTAGAATGTCACTCGATGCTGAACCATTAGTAATTACGCTTGAGACACCATTATTCGTCGGTGTCGTCTGATTCACATTACTGTATGAACTGGTACCAAGTTGAAGCAAAGAGGTGCCTGTGGCAACGACATTTCCTGATGTAGCAGTACCGCTGTTGCCCAAAGCCAAAACGAACATTGATGCTCTTAGTCCTGAGGTATTAGTCCTTGAAATTGCCGATGCCATAGCATTACCCCCAAAAGTAAGTGTTGGTGCTGCCGCATTGCTGGCATTTAACGTACAAGCTACCAAAAGGCGATTATTATTGGCGGGCACTGAAAAATTGCTAATGGTCAAAGTGGTGACAATATTTCCTGTAGTAGTCAGACCATTATTGTCAGAAATAGGTTGAGCAATCAAATGACTGCCCATAATCAATAAGATTAAAGGAATGTAGAAATTTTTCATTTGTAAAAAGTTGATTAAAAGTTAGGCTGTAAAGGTAGAACTTGTCGTTTATGTTTGTTTTTAAATTACAATAATTTTTTAAGTTTTTTTTTTGCATTTATTTAACAGAATCCATACAATTATGTGAACTGAAATGTGATTAGAATTTTAGAAACTGTTTTATGATAGGGTTGTTAGTAATTTAAAAAAAGTGGATTCAACAGGGATTTCGATTTTAGCTTTTAATGAATTACTTTTGTGCTTAAAATCAAAACAACTTTTTTCTTAATCACCCAATCACCTAATTTTATGAAAATAGCACTCGCCCAACTCAACTACCACATCGGCAACTTTGAAGGGAATTTAGAAAAAATGCAAGGCATGGTGATAAAAGCCAAAGCCTTAAAAGCGGATATTGTCGTTTTTGGCGAACTCGCTACCTGTGGTTATCCGCCGCGGGACTTTCTGGAATTTGACGATTTTATCGGCAAAGCTTATGCGTCTGTTGGCAAATTGGCGGAAATGGCACACGGTATTGCTATCGTCGTCGGTTCGCCTTCGCGCAACCCGAAAATTGAAGGAAAAGACTTGTTTAACTCGGCTTTTTTCCTTGCCGAGGGTGAAATCAAGCACGTTCAACATAAAACATTGTTGCCGACTTATGATATTTTTGATGAATACCGCTACTTTGAACCCGCCGATTCATGGCAGGCAGTGACGTATAAAGGTAAAAAAATCGCTTTTACCATCTGTGAAGACATCTGGAATGTGGGCAATGAAAACCCTTTGTATCGCATCTGTCCGATGGACGAAATGATGGATGAAAAGCCTGATTTGATGATCAATATTTCAGCTTCGCCTTTCAGTTATGACCATGCACCTGATCGTATTCACGTCATCAGAGCAAATGTGGAACGCTATAAATTGCCTATTTTTTATGCCAATCAATCGGGTGGACAAACGGATATTATCTTCGATGGCGGCTCTGTTGTGATGTCTCCTGATGGAAAAGTGTTTGATGAAATGCCTTATTTTGAGGAGTGTCTGCGGGTGTATGATTTGGACACGGTACTGAGGGGGGGCGTTTCGCATGAACAACCAAAAGATAAAATAACATTAATTCACGATGCACTAATTGTTGGTATTCAAGACTATTTTAGAAAAATGGGCTTGAAAAAAGCGATACTCGGCTTGTCGGGCGGCATAGATTCTGCTGTTGTGGCAGTATTAGCGGCAAGGGCTTTGGGAGCAGACAATGTCCGCTGTGTCCTCATGCCTTCGCAATATTCAAGCGATCATTCTGTGAATGATGCACGACAATTGGCTGAAAAATTGGGCATTCAATACGATCTGATACCGATAGAACCGATGTATGAGACGTTTATGCAAACGTTGACGCCACATTTTTGGGGCTTTCCACAAAATCTAACAGAGGAAAATTTACAAGCACGGATACGCGGCATGTTGGTCATGGCTTTTTCTAATAAATTCGGTAATATTTTGTTGAATACCACAAATAAGTCCGAAATGGCAGTTGGTTACGGCACTTTGTACGGTGATATGTGCGGCGGCTTGTCTGTTATTGGCGATGTGTATAAAATGGAGGTGTATGCTTTGGCTCGTTTTATCAATAAAGACGGCGAAGTGATACCCCTCAGTACCATCGAAAAACCACCATCTGCAGAGCTGCGTCCGAATCAAAAAGACTCGGATTCATTGCCCGATTATGATATTTTGGATAAAGTGCTGTTTCAATACATCGAAAAACGGCAAGGACCTAAGGAATTGGTAAAAATGGGTTTCGACGAAGCCTTAGTCAATCGTATTTTGCGCTTAGTCAATATCAATGAGTTTAAAAGAGAACAAACGGCACCTGTTTTAAGAGTATCGAACAAAGGCTTTGGGATGGGGCGGCGTGTGCCGATTGTGGGTAAATATTTAAGTTAAAATCTAAAACAATGGGTAAATTTTTCGACTCAATTCAGCCAGCCCACAAGGCTTTTGCTGAAAAACAGCACATATTCTTCGTCAGTACCGCCCCATTGAGTGGTGAAGGGCGCATCAATCTGTCGCCAAAAGGCTTGGATAGTTTTCGCATTTTGTCTGGAAACCGTGTGGCCTATATGGATTTAATCAGCAGTGGCAACGAAACATCGGCTCATACGCTTGAAAATGGACGGATTACGTTCATGTTTTGCTCGTTTGAAGGTGCGCCCAATATTTTGCGGTTTTATGGCAAAGGCTTCACGGTGTTGCCCGATACTGAGGGGTGGGATTTGTATGCGCCACATTTTACGATTTACCCAAGCACACGGCAAATCATTGTGGCGGATATTGACCTCGTGCAGACCTCGTGTGGCTACGGCATACCTTTGTTTGACTATGTAGGGGAGCGGACGATTCACTTTGATTGGGCAGATAAAAAAGGTCGAGAAGGCATGTTAGAATACAGTCAACAAAACAATTTAGTGAGTATAGACGGCTTGCCGACGGATTTAAGTTTGAAAAAATAAAGAAAAAAGGTCATTGGAAAAATGATTTTTGAATTATCTTGCAGAACTTTGCCAAAATTGCTTAGGCTTCATAAAAAATAATTAATTAAAATAAAAACAAATCATTATGAGAAAAAGTATTTTCACTATTCTTCTCGTTCTTTTCGCCCTTGTTATTTCAAAAGCACAAGGTGTAACCATCAGTGAAGAACCCACCATCACAAAAATGATGGCAGCTTACACGGGCGTTAACAAAGCGACAGCAGCGACACAGATGATTGACGGCTTCCGTATCCAACTCATGGCAACGACCGACCGTCGGAAAGTTGACCAAGTGATGTCCTCTTTTTCTGCTATTTATCAAGGTGTACCTGTCACATGGTCTCAAGCACAGCCTTACTACCGCATTCGCGTGGGGGCATTCGCGCAACGCGATGGCGCATCCAAATATTTGCAAACCATTAAAAAAGACTATCCTGATGCTTATATCGTTACAGATAAAGTATCGGTGGCGGAAGTGATGAATTGAAAGAATCTGAATTTCACTCCCCTCAGTAATTTTATCATCAGACACGATGCTTTTAGCTTATGTCTATTCATTTTTATTTGAAATACTAAGTAAGATATGCTAGCCAAAGACACTTCAGGTGGAGGGAAAATAGATTCGGTGTTACTGTCGCTGTACTTAGCACTTGTGGGTATCGGTTGGTTGATGATATACGCTGTTGGTTATAAACAAGGTTATACCCAGGATTTCAACGAATTTATGTTGAAAACCGTAGTTGGCAAACAGACCATGTTTGTACTTATTTCTTTTCTCTTGATTTTAGTTATATTCTCTATTGATGCTAAGTTTTGGCGTGTTTTTGCCTATCCTGTCTATGGTATTGGTATTATATTGCTGATTTTAGTCCTAATATTTGGTAGAGAAATCAATGGCGCAAGGGCATGGTTCAGCATTGCTGGGTTCGGTTTTCAGCCTGCCGAAATTGCCAAACTCGGCACTTGTTTGGTTCTATCCAGTTATCTGTCATCACCCAGTACATCCTTCCGTGATAATCAAGCAACACTGACCATTTTAGGCTTATTGGCACTGCCTATGTGCCTCATTATGTTGCAGCCAGATGCGGGTTCAATGCTTGTCTTCCTCTCGTTTAGCATTATGCTATTCCGCGAAGGACTGTCGGGCATTCCATACTTGATTGCCTTTTCTGTCCTAACCGTTTTTATCATTGCTTTACTTTTTGAGCAAAGCCCAAACGAGGTTGTGTTGTATTTGTTGATGATTTCATCACTCATTTTTGCATTCAATATTGCGCAGAAACAGCGTATTTGGTTAGGTGTAACCATAGCAATCATTGTCGTTTCTGCCTATTTATTTTTTAATACCCAACAAGATATAGCCCTATTCGTCATGCTCATTTGCGTCTTGTTGTATATCGTTGTACACAGCCGTCGTGGGCGGTTTCGCATGGTTATTTTAACCGCAGGCGCATTACTGCTCAGTTCTATTGTCGTTTATTCAACCAGTTTTGCCTTCAAA
>JANMJN010000065.1:0-2151 GCA_031371355.1 Saprospiraceae bacterium | reverse complement strand
CAAAACCATAGAATATTTTGCACTAAAAATTTCGATTTGCCTTTTGAGACAACCTCATCAAAATAATATAAAATGAAACAGACATTCATATCAATCATAGCTATCTTTTTTATAATAAATCAAGCCTTATTTGCTCAAAATAAATTAACTGGTTCGGTTAAAGATGAGGATACAAAAGAAGGCTTGATAGAAGCCACCGTCTATATCACCGACTTGAAAATGGGTACAACGACCGATAATATTGGTCATTTTAGTTTTGACAATGTACCGAATGGTAATTATTTATTTGAAGTCAAATACATTGGCTATAAAAACCATATTGAGCGTGTTAAAATTGATAAAAACACGACACTGGATTTTCTTTTAGGTTCAGCCGTTTCAGAGCTCAATGCAGTTGTGGTTACAGCGGTTACTCACACAACAGAGTTAAAATTAAGTCCTTTAGTCATTAAAGCGGTTGATAAAAACATCTTGAATCAAAACGCTTCTACGAATTTAATTGATGGTTTGAAAAATGTGCCTGGTGTCAATCAAATAACAACAGGAGCAGCTATTTCTAAGCCAATGATTAGAGGCTTGGGCTACAATCGAGTCATTACACTGTACGATGGCATTCGTCAAGAAGGGCAACAATGGGGTGACGAACACGGCATTGAGATTGATGAATACGCCATTGATAAAATAGAAATTGTCAAAGGTCCGGGCAGTTTGATGTATGGTTCTGATGGCATTGCGGGCGTTTTGAATTTTATCTCACCCAAATCACCACAGCCTGAATCCATAAAAACTCAGTTTGTATCCAATTATCAGACAAATAACAATTTATTTGGCTATTCATTGTCCAATGCAGGAAATAAAAAGGATATTCAATGGTTGGCTCGTTTCAGTCAAAAAGGGGCTGGAAATTTTCAAAATACCTACGATGGTAAGGTTAATAATTCAGGATTTAATGAATTGGATGGTGGTTTGTTCTTAGGTGTTTCCAAAAATTGGGGTTATACGCATTTGACGCTCAATACTTTTAATTCAAAACTCGGTATTACTGAGGGGGGTAGAGACAGTCTCGGTCATTTTACTTTTTCAAAGCCCAATGGCTTCGGCGGAACGGAAGAGGTGACCGCAACGACCAAAGATTTAAGTAGTCGCAGCATCGGTTTTCCGCACCAAGTGATTAATCATCAAAGAATTATATCTAATAATTATTTTGTACTCAATAAAGGAACACTGAATGTGGATTTGGGCTTTCAAAATAACAAACGGCGCGAATTTGGCGATGTTTTGAACCCAAATAATACAGCTTTGTATTTCGATTTATCTACTTTCAATTACAGCGCCCGTTACAATATTGAAGATATATACGGTTGGGAATTAGCATTTGGCGTAAGCGGTATGCAGCAAAAAAATGTGAATAAAGGCTTAGAGTTTTTGATACCCAATTACAGCCTTTTTGATGTCGGTGGGTTCATGTTTGCTGAAAAGCATTTTGATAAAAAACTGACTCTTGCTGCGGGTTTACGTCTTGACAATAGGCATATTAAGGCGCAAGAACTTATTTTGGACAGCTTAGAAAGACCAACAACTGTTCAAAATAATACAACTAAATTGAAGTTTCCAACCTTTCAAAAAGACTTTAGCAGCTATACGGGCAGCATTGGTTTGTCTTATCAACTCAATAAAAAACAGACTTTGAAATTGAACATTTCTCAAGGTTTTCGCGCGCCAAACATCGCTGAAATTGGTTCAAATGGGGTACATGAAGGTACTTATAGGTATGAATATGGCAATCCAGATTTAAAATCGGAGGTGAGTCATCAAATAGATGTGGCGTATTTTTTAAATAGTGACCATATGACTTTAGAATTAACGCCTTTTGCCAATTTCATTTCTGATTATATTTTTTCTGAAAAATTGACCAGCGTTGCAGGCGGTGATTCTATTCCGAATCCTTCGGATGGGATTCCCGCTTATAAATTTACTCAGGGTAATGCACAGCTTTTGGGCAGCGAAATATATGTTGACATCCATCCGCATCCTTTGGATTGGCTTCATATCGAAAATGCGTTTTCTTTTGTTCAAGCAATCCAGCAAAATCAACCCGATAGCACTAAATATTTGCCTTTTATTCCCGCTGCAAAATATCGAGGTGAATTG
>JANMJN010000058.1:0-1869 GCA_031371355.1 Saprospiraceae bacterium | reverse complement strand
ACAGCACAAAAAAAGGTTAGAGAACTACTCACCGCTTCCATCGAAAGGCGGATGATGAGTGATGTGCCGCTCGGCGCATTCTTATCGGGTGGCATTGATTCGAGCGCAGTTGTGGCGTTGATGGCACAGGCTTCGGAGCGTGCAATTGATACTTTTACGGTCAGCTTTGCTGAAAAGCAGTTCGACGAGTCGCGTTTTGCGGATATTGTTGCCAAAAAATACAATACCAATCATACGACAATTCGGTTGACACCGGATGACTTTTTGAAAGAACTCCCTGCTGCTTTAGATGCGATGGATGCGCCGAGTGGCGACGGTTTGAACACCTATGTTGTCTCAAAAGCGACTAAAAATGCAGGAATTACGGTGGCTCTTTCGGGCTTAGGTGGTGATGAGTTGTTTGCGGGTTACTCTTATTTTCGCCATTTTCAGAAGGTTAAAACGGCTTTTCCCTTGTATTGGCATATTCCACAAGCCATAAGAAGCCCTTTTTTATCCTTGGTTCATAAGGCAATGCCGTCAAATCCAAAAGTAAAGCGGTTTGTGGACATACTGAATGCACCGCAACCCAATATCGAGGACATTTATCCTCAAATGCGCCGTATCAATACTGAGGGGGAGGTGAATGCACTTTTGAATGAAGGTAAAACGGCTGATTCAACGATTTATCAGTTGCTCAAAGAGCGTCAAACAGCCATAGACAAACTGCCTCCTCTAAGCCATTTTACGATGGGCGAATTGTTGGGTTATACGCTCAATGTTTTGTTGAAAGACACCGACCAATTCAGTATGGCATCCGCCTTAGAGGTGCGTGAACCGTTTTTTGATTACAAATTAGTGGAATACGTCTTGAAAGTACCAGATGCTTTCAAATTTGATAAGTCAACGCCGAAGGCTCTTTTAGTCGGTGCGCTCCATGATTTATTACCAAATGAGATTGTGAATCGCCCAAAAATGGGTTTTTCTTTTCCTTGGAAACATTGGTTGTTACATGAGTTACATGCCTTTTGCCAAGAACACATTGATTATTTGTCTCAATACGATGTTTTCAATGAACACGCCATACAAGAAGAATGGTCGTCGTTCCAAAAGACCAATGGCGAAAAATCATCTTATGTCAAGATATGGCAAATGGTAGTTTTGTCTTATTGGCTCAAAAAAAATAATATCAATTGTTGAATAGTGTATCGTTTTTTTATTAAATATAAAACTGTAAATATTTGATTGTCAATATATTAAACTATAAGTAAAGCTACACCCCGCAGTATTTTTTCGAGGAACAAACCTATTTTTTAAATCTTTAAATTTTGATTACATGATTATTCTCGGACTAAACGCCTTTCACGGCGACTCCTCAGCCTGTATTTATAAAAATGGTGTCCTCATCGCGGCGACCGAAGAGGAACGTATCCGTCGCCACAAACACTGGGCAGGTTTGCCAACAGAATCCATCAAGTTTTGTTTGCAAGAAGCCGGCATTACCTTAGGCGATGTTGATTATATCACCATTTCGCGTGATCCTAAAGCTAAATTTGGTGAAAAGATCCTTTATGGATTAAGTAATGTTTTTACATTGAAATCAATAGGTTCTAGAGCAAAAAACTCAATAAAACTCAAGAATCTGAAGAATGAAATAGCCGAACGACTCAATTTTGATGTGCGATATGTCAAAGCACCTATATATTATGTGGAGCATCATCGGAGTCATATGGCCTCTTCTTTCATAGTGTCGCCCTTCGATGAGTGTGCTATTCTTTCAGTTGATGGTTTTGGTGATTTCACTTCAACGATGCGAGCAGTTGGGCACGGCAATAAGATAAAGGTGCTTGACAGCGTCTCGTATCCACATTCATTGGGCGTATTTTATAC
>JANMJN010001368.1:0-4099 GCA_031371355.1 Saprospiraceae bacterium | reverse complement strand
CTATAAAGAACATTTTGAGGACATACCAGAAAGCATGACACCCCTTTTCGAGGGGCTAAATACTGAGGGGTATATGACATTGATGCGTGAAGTTATCGTAGGCGATTCGAATCCCGAAAATGTCGTGCTTTTGGAGGTTGAGCCTGAAAAGCAAAATACATTAGTTGATTTTTTAGGAACAACTAAACATCTGGGTATCAAGGTTTTATGTTTGACTAAAGTTATTAAACAAGGTCGTCAATTGTTTTATCGAAATGATGTAGGCGAATTGATTCACATAAAAAAAATCTATAACCGTGTTATTTTTGATGAATTGGACAAAAGACCTGATTTGACATTTGGGTTCAACTTCACAGACGACCTCGATGTGGAATGGATTGGGCATCCAAATTGGTTTTTCCGTATTTCGAAATACACTTTGCCGTTTTTAAAAAGTGCGTTTATTCCGAAAACTTTTTTCCTCGATAAGTTAACGGAATACCCGAAGGATTTAGAAAATTATGTTTTAAAACCCTTATTTTCTTTCAGTGGTCAAGGCGTGAAAATTAATATTACACAAAAGGACTTAGACGAGGTAGATGACCGTTCTAACCATATATTGCAAGAAAAAGTCAATTATGTCGCAGCGCTCAAAACGCCAACCGAGCCTGCTAAAATAGAAATACGGATGCTGCTGGTTTGGAAAAAAGAATGGGCGCGACCAAAAGTTGTCAATAACCTTATTCGACTCAGTAAGGGCATTATGGTTGGCGTGCGATACAATAAAGATAAAGATTGGGTAGGTGCAAGTGTTGGATTTTTTAATCCGAAATAAAAATCTGAAATTATTTATTAAAATAAAAAAACGCAACTCGTTGATGAACAATGAGTTGCGTTTACATTTATTGAATTTTGTAGCGAGAGGGGGGCTCGAACCCCCGACCTCAGGGTTATGAATCCTGTGCTCTAACCAACTGAGCTACCGCGCCATTTCGTTTAGCGACCGCAAAGATAAGACTTTTATATTTTTAAAAAAAGGAAGCGGTTGATTTTTTTTTAAATAGATAAGAAACCTTCTCTGTGTTGAAAGGACATTGAATAATATTAAAAAAATAAGATAGAAAAAGCGTCAAAGCATTGATTTTGACAAAGGAAAGGACTAATTTTGGCATTGAATATAGCTAAAAAAGACTGCAGCCCCCGTTTTTTGAAAGTTTAAGGATAACTTGAAGGGCTATCCCTAAATTTTCTAAAATTTATAACTTTTTTTCATACATTCTAGTGAGGGTTGATTCTGGGGGCTGCTTCTTTTCAGCAATATATTTGAGTCATCAAACCGACTTAAAAACGTTTCTACTTTTTAATGTGCTGCCTGCCTTTCATTTTTTTTCTTTATTTTTTTTACCACTAACTTTTTTCAAGTTTTCCAAATGTTCCTTTTTGCACTCTGTTCGTGCATATTGGCTTGTTTTTGTAAAAAAACGATGTGATTCAAGGAAGCGCATTTGACTATTGTTCCATTCTTCTTCTGTTTTCACTAATTTCATTGTCTTCAATTCAGAAAACAGAGACTGCCCGATGACATAAAAATCGTTACGCCCCAGATAATCGAGATCCGCATCGCAAAGGATTTCTGCGCAATAGTCGTTGGGTGTTTGAGGAATTTTAGTCGCCATTATCATTGCACAAATACTGTGAATATCCCCCTCAGTATAATTGAAATGGGGCAATGTTTCACGCGCAATTTGGCAACTATGGGCTTCATGGTCGTTGTAATGTCGAAGGAAACCACAATCATGCAGTAATGCCGCAGTCATTATCAAGACAGTCTCTTTATAAGGCACTCTCTCAGCGACACATAAACTTTCTGCGACATTCAAAACGTCTAAAGTATGGTGCTTTCCATGATAGGTAAGTGAAGGCGAGAGCCTATCTAACTCTTTGAGAATAAAGGTTTTAGCAGTTGTATAGTTCACAGCATGTATGTTTTAAAGATGAAACCATGAATGATCAATGATGAAATATGAATGTTGTGATACTTTGTTTAATCATCCATATTTCATCATCGATATGTCTATCAGTCAAGAATAATAACACCGCTTGCCATAAATTTCATTTCTTGTTTTGGCTTTGTAATTTTAGCGATGTCTTCTTTTGATTTGCCTTCATCTTGGGCAAAATGGCGGAGGCTTTCAACGGATGTTGTTTCTTTGAATGCATTACCCAACATGACAACTTTCTTACCTGCCAAATCTTTAGGCATAAAGAAAGCATAATCTTTAAATTGGACAAACATAGGGTCAGCACCTTTGTCGCTCGCCAGATTCATCCAACAGCCTTTGGCTTTGCAAACAGCGGAAACGGTACCTGTTACTTTGACATTTTCAAGTTTGTCCGTTTTGACCATTTTACCAAGCATAGCATCGTAGGAAATGGCTCCCGCAGGTGTGACTTTTTCACCAAAAGTTTTGCCGTCCGATTCTTTTGCTTTGAAAATGCGATAAGCTTCTTCTTCTGACATTTCTTTTTTGGTTGTTGTTGCAGTCGATTGGGCTGATTTGTTGCAACCAATAGCTAAAAGTGCTGCGATACTGAGGGGTCCAATTAGTCTTTTAAACATGTTTTATTCAGATTTTATGCTGTTAAAAATGATATTTTAATTAAGAAAATGCAAAGTTAGGGTGTGTTTTATGATAAAATCAAATGAGAAATTATCACATAAAAACAAATAATAATAGCTCACATCATCCCTGCGACTTCTTGACGGATAGCGGTTTGTGCTTTCGTAATAGAATCGCTTGATTGTTCGCCTAAAAACTGAAATAAATCGTTGATGAGCAAAGTTGAATCCGCTTGACCTTCTAATTTTTGAGCAACCATATTGATAATGTCAGCTGTGTTGTTCCGCGAAAGGATGATGATATTCCACAAGTTTTCACTGACATATAGTTGTTGTGTGATATTGTGTTCAAATTCCTGTTGAATTGCGATCAGCATCGCTAAACGCAAATCATTCACTGATGCCCCCTCAGTACGCAAACGGTTGATGAGGTTGGGAATGGAAATGCGTTCGCACAACAAAATCAGGCGTTCACAAGCCTGTAAACGGAGTGGTAACGTCGGTTGAGCACGTTGTTGTTGCAAGTCGATCAATCGAGCTTGGTGCCGATTGTTGAAATATTGTTTTGTTAAAGAATAAATAAGGTAAGCGGCAACCGCAAAAACTACGAGAAAAAGAAGGACAGCGATGAAGTTCAGCATAATGATTTTTTAAATTTTGCTGCAAAAAAACAAAAAAAATCATCTAATGTTGACAGAAAAGAGATAAAAACTTGGTTTCCGAAAATTCATTCCTATTTTTGTTTGAAACTTATGTTATATCTATGAAAACTAAAATACATTGGGGCATTATTGGCTTAGGTAAAATTGCTCATAAATTTGCTCAAGACCTCAGACAAGTGACGGATGCAAAGCTACATGCGGTTGCGTCCACTGACCGTGAACGGGCGAGCGCATTTGCAGACCAATACCATGTACAGTATGCTTTTGGCAGTTATGAGGCGATTTTGAACTGCCCGCATCTTGACGTTGTCTATGTTGCGACGCCGCATGTTTTGCATTATGAGGTGGCTATGATGTGCCTTCGGCGCAGAATTCCCGTTTTATGTGAAAAACCTTTGGCTATGAATAGCAAAGAGGTGCAAAAATTGATTGATACCGCACGTAACAATTATACTTTTTTTATGGAGGCGATGTGGTCGCAGTTTGTACCGGCTTTCCGAAAATCATTGGATTTGGTTTCGGCGGGAGCTATTGGACGCCCCCTCAGTATAAAAGCCGATTTTTGTGCAAAATTCCCTTATGATGTAAATGGGCGGGCTTTCAACCATGCTTTAGGCGGCGGTTCGTTATTGGATATTGGCATTTATCCGATAATGCTTGCCCTTTCTGTGCTTGGGAAACCATCAAAAATACAGGCTTTGGCAGCTATGGGCGAGACGGGTGTTGATTATTCTTGTGCCGTCAATTTCCAATATGACGATGGCGCTATTTTCATGGGTCATTCTTCGATGATGCACCATTCACGCATTGAGGCATTGATTTATGGTGAAAAAGGGAT
>JANMJN010001366.1:0-1896 GCA_031371355.1 Saprospiraceae bacterium | reverse complement strand
TGAACAATAATAAAAAATTATAAAAAAAAAAAAAAATGCAGATTTATTAAAAAAAAAACGTTACTGTATAGTACCAGAATTTTACAAACCGTTCATTCGGTTTTTTAAATCTGACCAAAGCCATAATTATAACTTTCTTTTTCCTGTCATAACAAAATGCCTTGCCGTTATCCAAATTGAGGATAATGTTTACTTAAAAAATTAACAAATACTGTGATTCCTGTATGAAGTCGACAGGCGATTTCAAATTTCAACGGCTATTATTTTTGAGTGTTTTAAAGCACAGGTTCTCAAGTTCCTCTGAAATACTGAGGGGTATTAATTTGGGTAAT
Organism: Saprospiraceae bacterium; assembly: GCA_031371355.1. Lineage (GTDB taxonomy): Bacteria > Bacteroidota > Bacteroidia > Chitinophagales > Saprospiraceae > JAAFJT01. The sequence continues at coordinate 1,564 of JANMJN010001366.1, read as the reverse complement.
TTAAAGTGTTTTTAAACATCCGCCTCTATTGTTTTACTCGCTTATTCCGAGGGATGCAATTATAACAGCTGATTATTTAATTTATGAACAACCTCCTGGGTGCCTTGTACATCCAGATATTAAGATATTGGTATCAACCAATCTGTTTTTTTATATTTCTTCATCTTAAAATCAATATTTTGTATGAAAAAAGTTCTTTTTACCCTAATTGCGCTTTTTTGCTTCGTCGGTTTTGCGGCAGCACAAAGAACAATCAAAGGGACGGTAACTGGTAAAAACGGTGATCCGCTCATTGGTGTTAGTGTTGTTGTGAAAGGTACGACAAATGGTGCCGTAACTGATTTGGACGGTCATTATTCGCTCCAAGTGCCGAAAAATGCATCTACATTAGTTTACAGTTATGTCGGATCGGTATCGAAAGAAATTCCGATCGGTTCTTCGGATGCTATTGATGCGATTCTTTTAGAAGACGCTTCCGTTTTGAGTGAAGTCGTCGTAACAGCGTTGAATATTTCGCGCTCAAAAAAATCGTTGGGTTACACAGTCCAAGACGTCAAAGGTGAAAATTTGACATTGGCGCGTGATGGCAACGTTGCGAATGCCCTCGCAGGTAAAGTGGCAGGCGTGCAAGTATTGGGACAATCGGGTGCTAAATTCGGTACACCTAATATTCGTATTCGTGGTGTGAACTCATTGACAGGTGGTGATCCCCTTTATGTCGTTGATGGTACGCCGACGGATATCAGTCAAGTCAATATGGACGACGTTGAAAATTTATCAGTTTTGAAAGGACCTGCGGCAACTGCCTTATATGGTAATCGTGCGGCTGCGGGTGTTGTCATTATTACGACAAAAAGAGCCAAAGCGGGTTCAAGTGGATTCGAAATCAACCATAGTTCGACTTTAGATGTGGTTGGTGCATTACCAGAATATCAAAATGAGTATGGTGGTGGCTATTCACAAGACTGGGAGACTTTTACTTTCAACCCAGCGGTTCACCCTGCTGATTGGAAATCTTTTGACGGTCAAAAGATTTTAGATTACTCTGCTGACGAAAGCTGGGGACCTAAAATGGATGGCTCGCCTCACCGTTCAGCTTTCTCTTGGCAGCCAGGTGCGGAGTTTGGTCAATTGACGCCATTCTCTCCAAATCCAGACAATGTTCGGCAGTTTTTTGAAAAGCCTTTGAGCCACAATACCAATATCGCGTTCTCAAAAGCGACTGAATTGTTCTCTACTCGTATTTCTTATACGCACATCAATACGAATGGTATAATGCCTAATAGTAGTCAGAAAAAAGACTTTATCAGTGCAAAAAACACGGTTAGTATATCGAAACATTTTGATGTTAATTTAAACATTAATTACACTAACACGAATACGTTGAATCGTCCTGCTGACCAATATGGTTCTTCAGGAGGTGTATTGGATGGTTTTAACCAAACAATAGGCTCTTTCAACCAATGGTTCCAACGTCAATTGAAAATTGAAGACTTGAAGAACTATAAAAATGCAGATGGTACTTTCAGAAGCTGGAATATCGGTGGACCAACTGACCCAAAAC
>JANMJN010000449.1:0-1997 GCA_031371355.1 Saprospiraceae bacterium | reverse complement strand
GTATCGCGGTTGGACTGATTGCTGAATATTTTTTGATAATGGCAATTGCAGATGGCAGTTTGGTCAAAAATCCAGAAGAGAATACCATTTTTGCCATAACTGTTATACCTGTTTCAATTCCAGTTGTTTTGGGTGGATTATTGACGTTTGGCTATTATGCCCTCAAAGGAGAGTATGATAGTCCAAGATAAATACAAACAAATTATTATTGCTTAAACAGTACGGGATGCTGCTCGTCAAAATCTGTTGCATCTTGAAAAGCCTTTGCGACTGATAAAATTGTCGCATCATCATACAAATTGCCGAGAAAAGAAATGCTCGTCGGATGTCCATTCTGAAAACCATTGGGTACAACCACCACAGGCTGTCCCGTCAAATTGGTAATGGCTAAAATATCGCCTTCATAACTGGGCATTATCACACAATCGTACCCCCTCAGTAAATCATTGATTTCTAACATCATTTTAGTCCGTAAACGATTCGCATTGATGTATTCTACGGCTGGAATGAAGCGAGCAGCCCGAAAATAATTGGGCCATGAAAAACGGCTTTGGCTCGTGAGTTCATCGTCTAAATTAGTGCGTGTCATCTCATCAAAGGCAGCTGCTGCTTCGCTTTGCAAAACAACACCCATGATGCGTGCATGGATGTTTGTTTTCCATTCAAGGGGTATCAGTTTAATACCCATTTTTTCAAAGGTTTCTAAAGTACGCCACTCATTTCTATCTTTTTTCAAGGAATCGAACAAGTTTTTAGGGTATCCAATCCGTAACTTTGACAAATCCAATGCATGAGTATAAGTAAATGGCACATCAACCGCCGCTTTGTCGCCCTCTGTTGACCCACCATTGATGGCGACAAAAACAATAGCCGCATCATAAGCAGAGCGTGTAATAGGTCCAATTTTGTCCAAACTCCAACACAAAGTCATCGCTCCCGCCCTATTGACACGTCCAAAAGTGGGACGCAAACCCGTTGTTCCGCAACGAGTCGAAGGCGAAACAATTGAACCTTGCGTCTCCGTGCCCAAGGCAAAAGGCAACAAACCTGCTGCCACTGCAGAAGCTGAACCTGCCGATGAGCCACTTGAACCTTGCTTCAAATCCCACGGATTGCGCGTTGTTCCACCAAACCATACATCGCCCATAGCCAAAGAACCCATTGACATTTTGGCGATTAATACAGCTCCAGCCTTTCTTAAATGCTGCACAACGGCTGCATCTTCATCAAATTTTTGATCTTTATAAGGTGCTGCACCCCAAGTTGTTAGCGTATTTTTCACAGAAAACAAGTCTTTGACACCGTAAGGAATACCATGCAACATGCCGCGATATGTGCCTTTGGCAATTTCTGCATCGGCTTGGGCGGCTTCTTTCAAAGCGATTTCTTCTGTTAAACTTATCACACAATGAAGGGTGTCGCTGTATTTTTTTAGACGGTCAATAAAAAAACGAGTCAAGTCAACTGACGTCATTTTTTTATTTTTTATCAAACTGGCTAATTGAGGAATAGAATAAAAAGCCAAATCAGCCTTGTTTTTGGGCATAACGATGTTTTTTGGTACATCCCAAACGGTCGGTTGTAGTCTTTTTATAGAAATGTCACTCTTTTTTACTGAGGGGTTGAAATATAAAGCAGGCGCAACAGAATTCTCCAACTTTTGAGCGTGCATAACTTTATAGGTCATCAAATAATTTTGAGCTTGCGTTATCATTGAATCACGTTCAGCATCAGTCAATGCGATATCAATAAGCTTTTCAGCATTTGTAACAGTTTCTTTCGAAATGGGGCTTTGCGCATAGATAGATGTAAAAAGTACTAAAGATAAAAATGTCAAGATTGATTTCATGATAAACGATTGAATTGATGAATGAGAAAATATTGACCTAAGGAAGAAAATAGACAAATAAAAGGTTGAATTTTGAAATTAACAGACAACTTAGAAGCAAACATGAATCATCTCGAATATTGCAACAATTTTTTTTTGAACACTGTTA
>JANMJN010000446.1:0-6785 GCA_031371355.1 Saprospiraceae bacterium | reverse complement strand
AAGTATAGTGTCAAAATACTGAGGGGGTCGAATGGGTTCAAAAGTATAGAAGATTTTGGCATTAACGAAAGAAAGAGAAAAAAAATCAAACCTTTTAGGGTAATCAAAATCCGTATGAGCACAAATCAATAAAATGTCTTTGAATGTATAAATTTAAAATAAAATTTTTTTTATTTAAAGATTCACATATCTTAGCACTTAAATCGTGGCTTTTTGCCAAATAAACGTCTAAATTAGTAAATGCAAATATTAGAATCTTACAATTAATAAATCCAAATTATATGTTCCAATTATTAAAAAAATCAAGTCGCCCCTCTTTATTTCTAGCGGTTACCGAAGCAGGTAGAGCCTTGACGGAGTTGGGCATCTCATATCCGTATCACAGTTTTAGTAAGCACAATCAAGAAGATTCAGACGGTCATCCAGTCATGATTTTACCTGGATTTATGTCCACAAAGGCGGCAACAAAACTACTGCGCGAACATGTGACCAAATTAGGCTATCCTGTTTATGATTGGGGCATGGGCAGAAATTTAGGAAAAATGGAATATATGGCAGCTTTAGTGGAACGCCTCGAAAAGATAAAAGGAAAACACGAGCAAAAAGTCAGTCTCGTCGGTTGGAGTTTGGGCGGCGTTTTTGCCCGAGAAATTGCGAAAGCGCGTCCTGATTTGGTGCGTCAAGTAGTAACTATGGGTTCGCCATTTCAAAACATCACGCATCCAAACAATGTTGCTTGGATATATACGCTTATTTCTGGCGGCAAAAGGGTAGAAGATACCGATTGGGCATTACTGGAAAACATGCCCAAACCTGCGCCTGTGCCAACCACAGCTATTTACACCAAAGAAGACGGCATTGTGCCTTGGCAAGTGTGTATGGAAATTCAAGAAGACGCTTTACATCAAAATATTCAAGTGCGTGGTAGTCATTTCGGTCTCGGTGTTAACACCAGCGTTTTCTGGATTATTGCTGACAGATTGAAATACGAAAAGCATAATTGGAAACATTTCAAAGCCGAAAGCTATGTGAAGGAATTGTTGTTTTATCCTTCTTTGTAAACAAAAAAGCCTTGTAACGTGTGTTGCAAGGCTTTTTTAGTTTTATACTGAGTGGGGTAGTTTACGCCGCCACTTTACGTTGATTTTGTTCTGTCAAACCATCGAAACGAGCAAATTGTTGGCGATAAAACTCTTTATCTTCATTTGTCAAACCGTCTTTGATGTTCTTTGCAATTAATACATCAATATTATCGGATAGAAAGTTATTCCAATCCATTAATTTTTCAAAAGACATGCTCAACATGTGATTTTTGAGTAATAGATGCTTTTCCTCGTCTGTTGCAGCGAGTTGATATTTTTTAACAAAGGCGTTATTATCTAATTTCTTCATACTTAATTTTATTTAAAGAATTAAACCTAATACACGGCGTTTATCATTGATTCTATCCAATATTTCATCACGATATGCCATTAATGCTCTTCGACTACCACGCAAATTTCGTTGGAAATCATCTTCATAGATAACCGTCAAATGAAGCGATTGGTAGTAGATTTCTAAATAATGTGCTTGTTTCTCACGTTCTTGTTCACTCATAAAGATAAGTGGATTTTAGATAGTTTTATTCAATAGTGTGACAAATTTATTGGTTAGCCATCAAAATTCAAATTTTTTACCCTAAATCAAAACATATTTATTGTTAATATTTTATAAAAATCCACTTAAATCCTATCCAATCCTGTTGTCCTTCTTTTGGCTTTTTATTAGGAACATATCGTGTGCCTATATAAAAGAACATCCCTCTCGAGCGCGGAAAGCTAAGGATTAATCTGTTTTTTAAGTGATTCTCTAATGACTTTGCATCTTTTGAAATAAGAATGTTGTGTCAAACGACCTATAAAACCATAATTTTTATCTTTGGTACAATCTGTTATTTCGATAAAACCCCTATCTATCTTTACACCTTTTTTGCCAAGGCGTTTTTCACCATTTGCAATACCCGAAAGAAAGAGGATAAGGTCTTTTTTGTTGTAATACACCAGCGTTGTCTTTCCAACACACTCTAAAATATCTAATTTTTTATTAAAAACAGGCAAGGCAACATCTGCTGCCATGAGAAAAATTTTCTCAAAAGGTTGTGGTAATTCTTGCAAACTGTCTATTAATTCAAAAAAAAGATAATTGCCCATTGAGTGACACATCAATGATGAAGACGTATTTTCGAGATTCAGCACCCCCCTCAGTATTGGCGTGACAAAAGAGGTAGAATTGAGCGCATTTTTGCGACACTTGCGTTCATTTAACGGCTGACTTTCCCAAATGATGTGAATGATAAAATCGTTTGCTGTGCCATAATTGGTTTCAAGTTCAGGGACATTATCATTTAAAGTCAATTTTCGATTGCCCCACATGCCATGAATAAAAACCAAAATGCGATGATTTTTAAGTGTCGAATCCAATTCATTTTTCAGAATTTGCATGACATCGTTTTCGTTGTATGTACCCATTTCTTTTGATTCTATGGCTTTGATTTTGTGGTTTTTAGTCTCAAAATGCCCAAAATAGGTCATATTTTGTTTAAGGTCAACCCTAAAGAATAAGCTTTTAGCTTGTTTTGTGTTTGCGAAAATAGAACACTGCAACACCATGAAAAATCCGCACACAGCATATGTTTTCCAAGAAAATCTCATATCGTAGTCGTTTGTTTTTAGAAATTAGAACATCGGTTTTATCTAACGAATAAAACAAATACTATCGTACTTTGTTTTCATTTTTTAGTGTTCACTGTCTGCTGAACGATATAATTCCCAATTCATTCGAGAAGGGCAGATATAATTGATGCTCCACCAAACATTTTAACTTCAATAGATTCTATGTGTACTATCTGGCTATGTTTTATAAAATTGACCATGTTATTATTTTCAGTTTACTAAGGATTTATACCCCTCAGTATTTTTACTCTTTCTCAACAAATTTACGTGAACTAACCGCCTGTTCTGTTGGAAAATCTTTTGGAATCGGTATATCCACTTTGCCCGTTGCTGCCCATTGTGCGCCGCGTAAAAGGCAAGTAATGAAACCGACACATTCCACCGAATAGTCCACATGCCCCATAGGGATATGGAAAATCCGTCCTTTTTCGTATTTTATGGTCATCAACATGGGTTCGTGGTGGTCTGTTCCTTTGTTATTTTTATCTGAAAAGGCGGTGGCTAAAATTTCCATATTCTCGGCAGGTCCCCGCAAACGGGCGTACAGTTCATCTTTGGTGTGCATCCATTTCATGGGCATGCCTTTTGTAATCGGATGTTGGTCATTGCGAAGCGTAATCAAAAACTCGGATTGTGCACCATGAGAACCCGCCTTGCCAGCTTGTGTGTCTCGAGTCAATTTTCCCGCTTGATTGTAATATACGTAAGGTCCATTTTTTTCAGTACGGTCGCCCCACCCGCCAATGCCAATCATTTTATTGTAGGCGAGCCATTCTGGAAATGAATTATCGGCGGCATGAACAACGACTAAGCCACCCCCTTTTTTCATAAATTGCTCAAAATCTGCTTGCGTTTCAGTGGGCCATGGTGCGGCTTTCCAACCGAAATTGCAGATAACTAAGTCATATTTTGAAAAATCGGGGCGAAAACTGCTGTCCGTTCTGGGTTCTTTCACAACAACCGTATTTTCAAGCCCTTTGATTTTATATTTTTCAATGAAGTTTGCCCCTTGCCACGTATAATGCGACCGTTTTACATCTACTGAAAACTTGCCCGTTTCTTCGAGGTATTGCTTCATCATATACGTTATTTTGGGCCATTGGTCATGGTTGTTTTGCCCATCAATTATCAAGGTTTTGATAATTTTCTTGTTTTTTGAACCCTTTTCTGTTTGTAAAACGGCATTTTTACAACCCAATACTGTCAAAAGTAGGAGTAGTAAGTAAGTTGATTTCATCATAATTAGATTTTTATTTTAGTTAAAAATACTGAGAGGGGTCTTTAAACAATCTACTTTCACCTTTTAATCTTATACTTTTCCATAATTGGTCGCCCAAGCTCTTCTCCGTCCACATTGAATAAAAAGTCCTTCGGCAAAGGCTTTGGATTGTAATAATCCAATCGTTTTTTATTTAAAATATCCGCTTTTACACCCAATTTGCCTGACTGTGTTTTAACAGAAATATCCATTATCCCATTCTGTTGATTGAGGGTTATCGGTGCGTTTAATACCTTATTTCTAAACTTTGAAAAATCCGCTTCGGTTTTGATGCCTTCTTCCACTTTCCACCACATTGCGATATTTGCTTTACCTGTATTCGGATGTTTGAGCGTTAGTCGCAAAGTTGCATTATATTTTAATTGAAATTGTTCTCTTGCGGAATTGTATTTAAAACCATCGTTGTAGAGACTCATTTTTTCACCTTTATCTGCATTATCCCACAAAATACGAAAAGCAATTGCCACGTCTTCAAAGCGGGCAAAAAAAGTGTTTGTTTCATCAAAAACGGCTTTATCGCCCACATTTAGGGTATTTATTTTCTTATTACCTATCCAGATTTCATCAAAATAGTTCGGTAGTATAATCGTAGAATTGAGATAATCTTTGATACAATTATGGTCTTTTTCACCTGAAACCAACATGACAAACTCCCCCTTATTCTGCGCCGCTTGCATAAAAGGCATTAAATGTCTTGTTTTACCCCAACCACCGTTAGAAGGATAATTAGGCGGCATCAAATGTTTCATTTTCTCACCTTTGCCTTCTGAACCCCAAGTGCCATAATGGTCGTCTCGTCCTTCGACAACATAAGCAATATTCGGCATTTCGGTAATTTTTTGGCTACTCAAATAAGCGACAAAAGGCTTGTCATCAGGGCTATACGCTTGACTTGTGGAGGCAATAGATACCTTTTCGCCGACAAAATCACAAGCGTAGGTATGAGCCAAACTGTCCCAACGCTGGACAATGAACCTGTTTTTGCGATGCATCAACTCTTTTTGTTGGGCGCTTAAACCGCGTTCTTTTAAAATTGAAAAACAGATTTGATGAAACAAATGCGTGTTGTTATTCTCTCGCCCCAGCAACGGATTTATGTATTTTTCTTCCAATAAATCACGGCTAAAAACCCGATTGTAGTCTCTACTGTGTGCACCACCGAGGAATCCACCGCGTTGATTGTAATGTGCGGACAAATCGGTGAGAAAGAAATTGAGTGCATCCGATGCCTTCGTTTTTATGTCTTTATCAGTTGAAAATTGAGATAACAGGAGCAACGATTCGATGTCCACGCCGCAATAAGTCGGGCTGTCATACTCTCGGTTGCCATAACGCGCCACATGATTGAGCCATACATTGAAAGTCTTGCGTCCTTCTTCGATTACTGAGGGGTCTCCATAAACTTGCCCCAACGCTACAAAATTCCATACTTTCATCAAATAAATATTGGTGTAACTGATGCGGACAGGTTGACGGCGGATGCCTTTTAAGGCAAATTCGAATATCGTATCTAAGGTTTTTTTCGCTTCATCCGATAATCTGTCATCAAAAAGGAGTTTTATTAAAATACCGTATTGGACACAAAATTCAACGTTATTACCATCGCCGACATCATTGGATGTTTCCGTCCAACCCCAATACATATTGCCAAAACTGGGGGCATTTGGCTCGGTTATAACGCGGGTCAACATCTTTTTTAATAACCACTCGACCTCTTCTGGTTTTAGAAACTGAGTATCCAAAGCATCTAATAAAAACATATAACAGTCTCGAACGCCCAGTTGTGGTGGCGATTTTTGCAAGGCAGCCCATTCGCGTTCCAACGTTGCTTTTCGTGCTGCGGGATTGGGCATTTGAGGAATGGAATAAGGCGATTTATCAGAAATAGTAGTGTTTTTCTGCCCAATACAGGCATTAGAATAGACTACCGCAAGGGTCAGAAATAAGTATTTTATTGTCATAATGGTGTTATTTTCGTTAATTTTGATAAAAAGACTGAGGGAGGATAAAATATAATAGGTATGTAAGGTTAGACAAAAAATGAGGATTTTACCCCACCTTTGGTTGGAAAGGAATTGGTTTTTTCATCAAAAATCGGTAAGATACTGAGGGGTGCTTCAACAACTCTTAAAAAACCGATCGGGCTGTTCTTCCAACATAGCTTCAATTTGTTTAGCAGCTTTTGTGATGGAAAGCCCACCCAGATTAGTACAACGCAAAGTATGGTGAATTTGGTCGCCAACGGCTTTCATGGTGTCAATCACTTCATCCAAGGGTATCAATTGTGCATAATCGGACAAAGCCATATTTGCACAAGATACCGCATTAGTAGCAGCCATGACATTTCTACCCAAACAAGGAGCTTCCACTCGATTGCCAATTGGATCGCAGATAATGCCCAATGAGTTTTGCAAAGCTAAGGAGGCTGCCGCAATAGATTGCTCCAAAGTACCGCCTTTCATACCGACAATACCCGCTGCTGCCATGCCCCCGCCCGAACCTGTTTCAGCCATACATCCACCAACTTCGGCAGCAAAAGTGGCATGTGCCGCAATAAAAACGCCAATCAAACCAGCGGCTAACATCACTTTGATAATTTCATCTTCATGCAATTCCAATGAATGGGCTGTTCCAAAGAGCGCCCCTGGCAATGCGCCACACGACCCCGCCGTAGGTGCAGCAACGATGACACCCATCGAACTTTTCACCTCCATCATGGCAGATACGTACATGATAATCCTGTTATTGGCATCGCCGCCAACTAATTTATCGGCTGCAAATTTTTCTTTAAATTG
>JANMJN010000043.1:0-3166 GCA_031371355.1 Saprospiraceae bacterium | reverse complement strand
GTATCGGTCTCCAGTGGCACTATTTCGAACATCACCAACAAACTCATTGACCATATCAGGCAGTGGCAAACCCGCCCATTGCTCTCACAGTATTATGTCGTTTGGATGGATGGTATCCGCTTAAATGTGCGCTACAATGGTAAAATCGTTAGTAAAACAGTGTTTTTAGTCATCGGATTGACACCCGAAGGGCAAAAAGAAGTACTGGGCATGTGGATTAATCCAACCGAATCGTCTGCTTTTTGGCTCTCTGTTTTGACTGACCTGCGCCAAAGAGGTGTTCAGGATATTCTCATCGCTTGCACCGATAATCTCACAGGTTTCACCGAGGCTATCAAAGCCGCTTTTCCGAACACCGTCACCCAATTATGCATCGTTCATCAGATTAGAAATTCAACTAAATTCGTCGTCTACAAAGACCGTAAAGAATTCTGTAATGACTTGAAATCTGTCTATGATGCACCCAGTCAACAAGCCGCTGCCGAGGCACTCGATAAACTGGAACAAAAGTGGGAGGCTAAATACAAATACGCCATCGAATCTTGGCGCAAGAACTGGGCACAGTTAACGCCTTTCTTGGACTATCCGCCTGAGCTAAGAAAAATTATTTACACCACCAATACCATTGAATCCCTCAATGCCGGTATTCGTAAATACACCAATTCAAAGAACATTTTTCCAGACGATAATGCCGCAATCAAAGCCGTCTATCTGGCTATCAACAATATTGAAAAAAGATGGACTGCCAAAATTCACCATTGGGGATTAATCGTCCAACAGTTTAAAATTATTTTTGCCGAACGGTGTCTAATCGTTTAACGGCAGATCTACGGCTTTGGCGTTTACACGAAATTCTTTAAACACTCAGGATAAGCTAAATACAATTCGTGTTAATTCGTGAAATTCGTGTTTGACCTAAGTAATTACAAAAATAGTATGTTATCGTGTTTCAGAAAACTTTAAAAACAAAATTATAAAGCTTACTTAAGATAACAAAAAGCGGATATCATACTAAGAATTGATTGTTATCATCTTTATTCTGGAAATAAAATGGCTTCTTTGTATAAAAAGTAGGCAAATTTATGCGCAAACTTTTTTTTTAAAATAAAAAACAATCATGATTGGCGAACTTTCTGAAACGGAAATAGATGACCTTTTACGTTCTGAAGTCATAGGCAGAATCGGATGTCATAACGAGGGCAAAACGTATATTGTCTCTTTGACTTATGCTTTTGATGGCGATTCCATCATCGGGCATACTTCAGAAGGGATGAAGATTGAGATGTTGCGACAAAATCCGAAGGTGTGTTTTGAAGTCTCTAAAATTGAAAACATGGCAAACTGGCAAAGTGCCGTTGTTTGGGGTGAATTCGAGGAACTGAAAGGCTATGATGCTCGGTTAGCGATGCAAAAATTCATTAATCGGATACAACCTTTGATAACGAGTGAAACAAGTCAACCCACTCATGGTATTGAAGCCCATCAATTGGATTCAGGTGGCATCAAAACGATTATCTATCGCATAAAAATCTTAGAAAAAACAGGTCGGTTTGAAAAACGATGCATCCATAACTCATAACAAATAGCCAAAATGTACAATGCACTTTCTCAATTACTCCCGCCTTTCTTTCAAGGTTTACTCTTTGCCACAGGCATTGGTTTAGTGATGGGTTTAGAACGCGAGTTCAATGCCACCGACGAAGAACATTCTGCGGGCATCCGTTCTTTTCCCATTACCGCTGTTTTAGGCTATGTGATGGTTTTTATCGCTCAAAACTTCAGTGCTTGGATTTTAGTGGTGTCTATTCCCGCTGTTTTTTTATTCATCACAATGGTGCATTTCATCACGAATAAGTATAAACCATCAGGCATCACGACCGAAATGTCTCTTTTGATTGCCTATGGTTTGGGTATCATGGCGGGTTTGAATTATTTTAAAGAAGCGATGGCTGTTGTTGCTATTACGACAACGCTGCTTTCCTTAAAAGGTAAACTTCGTTTTTATATCAAGAAAATTACGCAAGAAGAGCTCTTTGCTTTTGTAAAATTTGTTTTGTTGGCGTTGCTCATCATGCCCATTTTACCACGGACGCCCTTGAATCCTTTCGAAAGCCTAACACCTTTTGATATTGGCGTCGTCGTTGTGATCGTATCCTCATTAAGTTTTATCAGCTATCTTTTAATGCATTTCACAGATGCCGAAAAGGGTATTTTACTCACCGCATTGGCGGGTGGTTTGTATTCGAGTACCATGATAACGTGGATTTTTTCTTCGAGAAGCAATGAACATGAAGCGCGTTCAAATACTTATGCGGCAGGTATTCTTGTCGCTTGCACCTTGATGTTTTTAAGGGTTTTGGTTTTGACCTTGGTTTTCAACAGTTATTTGTTTTCTACTTTACTAATCCCAACGGTGTTGTTGACAACAGTAGGCAGTTTTCATGTTTACAGATTAATGAAAAAAGATTCTAATAAGGTAAAAGGCACAGAGACGGACAAGATAAACCTCGGCAATCCAATGGATATTCTCAGCGCCTTAGGTTTTGGTATGTTATATGTCTTTGTGACAATCTCTTTGTTTTTTATGGAAAAATGGTTTGGTGCATCGGGTATTTACCTAACGGGCTTGATAGCGGGTGCCGCTGATGTAGATGCTATTACCATTGGTATTTCTAAATTTCAACCCATAGCCACTCAAATAGCCGTAAATGTTGTCATTATTGCGACATTAGCCAACACTTTGATAAAAGTAGGCATCGCTTTACTGAGGGGGTCGGTTGCGTTGCGAAAAAGTGTGTCTTTCAGCTTAGGCAGCATGCTGTTGACCGGCTGTGCTTATTTGTTGATTATGAAAATGATCGGTTAGAACGCTTTGTTCGAGGAACTTTTGATGCTGTGTACACCCTATAAACACGCTCATTCTCAAACAATTCTCTTTCTGCAAACACTCACATTTGAGTGGCTATGGGTTTGTCCGATGCGATAGATTGGATGCCTAAAAGTGTTTTTTTCTAACGTTTTCATGCGTGTCGAATGTCTTTTCATGCGTGTCAAAAGTCTTTTCATGCGTGTCGAAAGTCTTTTCATGCGTGTCGAAAGTCTTTTCATGCGTGTCTAAAGTCTTTTCATGCGTGTCGAAAGTCTTTTAATGCTTGTCGAAAGTCTT
>JANMJN010001317.1:0-2988 GCA_031371355.1 Saprospiraceae bacterium | reverse complement strand
GTGGACGGATATGCCGTTCCGTCAATCGTGGACAGAACTGGACAGCCTATTCAAGCCCTTTTCCAGTTATAGATGTGCTGGCGTTTTCAAAAGGACACGGTTTGGGTATCTGTTTTTTCAGTTTTTATTTAGGGTCTGCTTATAACTCTGGAATGGTATCCACAACAAACGGTGGGGTAACTTGGTCAACACCTATCAATACACCTTTCAACAATCAAGCAGTTTTTGATGCGACCTTTGTGCCTGAGTCTGATTATATTATTGTCACAACCCGGAGCAACAACGCCAGTGGACCTTTTAACACCTATTTAAGTCGAGACAAAGGCGTTGCTTGGACTCAAATAGACAATCAAGCTCCCATAGCAAAAGTAAAGTTTCTCAATCCTCGTATAGGCTACGGCGGTGGGCATAAAAACAGTGCGACAACGCCCTCTACGGTTTATCGCTACACAGGCTCTCCTTTGACAGGTTTGTTGACTCCATCCGTACTGGAAGCCGATATAAAGCTATCACCGAACCCTACCGCAGACCAACTCAACATCCAATTCACTTACAAAGAAGCGAGTTCTTTTCGACTCAATATCAACAACCTATTAGGTGATTTGGTCTATTCCGAGGATTTTAAAGACGTTTCCACTATCAACAAATCACTAAATATCAAACAGTTTCCATCGGGGACTTATATCGTGACCATTGCGAACCCGACGGGAAGTTTGTCGCGGAAGATTGTGAAAACTGAATGAAAATTCTTTTCAGACTTGGCATACTGAGGGGGGCAATTCAACCCTTGTCTCCCTCTGTTTTATTCTAATTCACCCACCCCTTTTTCTCCTGCTCAATATGGTGCAATGCGACTTGCACACCATATTTATCCGCCAAATGTTTTGCCAACTGGTCGGCGGCATAGACGGAGCGGTGTTGTCCACCTGTGCAACCAAAATTGATCATCAGGCTTGAAAACTGTCTTTCGAGATAGGTTTCAACGGCTTTATCAACGATGCCAAAGACATTTTGTAGGAAATTGTCCATTTGCCCATTCGTTTTGAGGAAATCAATGACGGGTTTGTCTCTACCAGTCAAGCGTTTATACTCGTCATAACGTCCTGGATTTTCAATAAAACGACAATCGAAGACGAAACCACCGCCATTCAGGGAGGGGTCAGGCGGATAGCCTGTTTTCAGATATGAGAATGAATTGACTTTGACGGAAAGTGAGCTGTCGGCGTATTTCTTCTTGTCAAAACCTTCAAATTCATCACTTTTGACAATCAATTCAAGGCATTTGAACAATTCAGGCAGTTTAACAGGCATTTTTATAAACCCTAAAATATCCTCAATTTGATTGATGGCAAACGGAATAGAGGACAAAAAATGCTCTTTGCGCTCATACAAACCTCTGAAACCATAAGCCCCTAAGGCTTGTAAACAACGAATAAGGACGTAACCATAATACATATCCGTAAAAAAATCACGGTCAACGGACACGAGGCTTTCGACTTTATCCAGATAATGTTCAAAAATGTCCTTTTTTACTGAGGGGGGTACGCCGCCTTTAGCTTGATACAACAACGAAGCGACATCGTATTGCAAAGCACCCTTGCGCCCACCTTGATAATCAATGAAATAGGGATTGCCGTCTTTTATCATAATGTTGCGCGACTGGAAATCACGAAACAAAAAGTAGTTACACTCGGCGAGTAAAAGGTAGTTTGTGAATTTCTGAAAATCATCCTCCAAGGCTTGTTCATCAAAAGGGACTTTGGCAAGTTTGAGAAAATAATGCTTGAAATAGTTCAAATCCCACATCATACTCTGCTTATCAAAAGCCGCTCGCGGGTAACAAACCGAGTAGTCCAAGTCTTCGCCGCCCCGAATTTGCAAATCGGCAAGGGCAGACACCGATTTTTTATACAAACCAATCACGTCCTCGTTCCACGGTTCGCCGAAAGGCGGCAAAAAATTGAATAATTGAGCATCGCCTAAGTCTTCTTGCAGATAAACGCCATTCAAAAGGCTTTCCGCATAGATTTCAGGCACGGGCAGCCCTTTGTTCCAAAAATGTTGTGTGAAACGGATAAAAGCTCTGTTCTCTTTATATTCTGCATTATAAGTGCCGACAGCAGACTTTGAAGCACCATGAATCCGAAAATAACGGCGGTCGCTACCTGCTTGTGCGATTTGATCCATTTGTGTGGCAGCTTCGCCCGACCAATCTTCAAAGAGTTTGGTCATTAGGAGTTGATAGTTTTTCATACAAAAGTTGCGCTATGCGTTGTTTTAAAGCGCAAAAATATAAATGTAATTGGAGTAACAGTCTTGAAAGAGGGGAGTAATTTTAAAAAAAGGCGAGGAAAGAAAGTCTGGTCAGAAATCTATTTTTTTATAAATATCTTTTAATCGTAAAGTACAGCCAACAGATTGTAATTTGATACTTTCATTCAAACCTGTGGCAAAAGAGTAAAGCCAAACATTGGGTTTGCCGTTTTTGCAATAATAGCTTTCTACTTTTGGCTGACTTTGATGGACTAAAATGTATTCTTTGAATGTTGGAATTTTTTGATACAGCTCGAATTTATCGTTTTTGTCATAATTTTCTGTGCCGTCAGACAATACTTCAACTATCAATAAAGGATTTGTTATCAATGTTTTATAATGTTGAAAAAGAATAGGTGTACCTGCGACTGCGGAAACATCCGCATAAAGTGATTTGTTCAGTTCAGGTATGTATATACGTGCATCGCTGTTGTAAGCAATGAAGTTTTCTGTTTTCTTGAACAGACATAAGTTTAGGAAAGTTAAAAAGTTTCCTCCAATTTGAGCGTGTGGTGGTGTGCCTCCTGCCATTTCTGTAAGTTTACCATTGTGAAATTCATGTTTAACAGTCGCCGTTTCTTCTCGCTCAATGTATTGTTCGAGCGTCAATAAGTTATCAGAAACGGCTTCTGAAGATGCTGTTTCTTTATTTTCCAAGCTGGGCTGAATTTGTTG
>JANMJN010001310.1:0-1639 GCA_031371355.1 Saprospiraceae bacterium | reverse complement strand
TCATCGAAAAAGCTCTTGAATTGGGCGTGGACGGCATTCACCCGGGCTACGGCTTTTTGAGCGAAAATGCGGGTTTTGCAAGTGCTGTACAAGCCGCAGGCATGACTTTCATAGGTCCTTCGGCAGAATCTATGGAAATTATGGGTTCAAAATTAGGTGCAAAAGAAGCTGTTAAAAAATACAATATCCCAATGGTGCCGGGTACTGAGGGGGCTATTTCGGACATCTCAGAAGCAAAAAAAATTGCTTCGGATATCGGTTATCCCATTCTCATAAAAGCCTCGGCAGGTGGCGGTGGCAAGGGTATGCGTATTGTTGAGAACGAAGCAGAATTTGATGAACAGATGAATCGAGCCGTCAGTGAAGCCATTTCGTCGTTTGGTGATGGGGCGGTTTTTATTGAAAAATACGTCGGGTCGCCCCGCCACATTGAGATTCAAATTTTGGCAGATAACTACGGCAATACCGTCTATTTGTTTGAACGCGAATGTTCTATACAAAGGCGGCATCAAAAGCTCATTGAAGAAGCCCCGTCAAGCTGTTTAACGCCTGAAATCCGCAAAGCGATGGGCGAAGATGCCGTAAAAGTTGCCAAAGCCTCCAACTATTCAGGCGCAGGAACGATTGAGTTTTTGGTGGACGAAAACCTCAATTATTACTTTTTAGAAATGAACACCCGCCTACAAGTTGAGCATCCTGTGTCGGAATGGATTACAGGTTTGGACTTGGTGGAGCAACAAATACGCGTCGCAAGAGGCGAAAAGTTGGCATTTTCGCAAGAAGATTTGAAAATAAACGGTCATGCCATCGAATTACGTGTCTGTGCCGAAGACCCGCGAGAGAACTTTTTACCGTCTGTTGGTCAGTTGACAACTTACAGCCCCCCCCTCAGTATGGAACACGTTCGAGTGGATGACGGCATAGAAGAAGGTATGGAAGTACCGATTTATTACGACCCACTCCTCGCCAAACTCATCGCTTGGGGCGAAACGCGCGAAGAAGCGACCCAACGTTTGATTGATGCGATTGATAATTTCATGATTGAAGGCGTAGCAACAACGCTGCCTTTCGGCAAATTTGTCCTACAACACCAAGCGTTTACAACTGGACATTTTGATACGCATTTTGTCAAACACTACTTCACACCTGACAAATTGGACAACACTGATGAAGCAGAAATAGCCGCTACTTTAGCCGTTAAGCTGTTTTTAAAGCATAAAAAGCAATTGGTTGTGCCACAAGTAACAACTTCTGAGTGGTATCAAAAAAGATAACTCTTATTGATTATTGTTGATTGAATATTGATTATTGGACTGCCCAATAATCAATATTCAATCAACAATAATCAATAAGAATTGCAGATTGTCGCAAAATCATCTGCTTTAAGTGATGCGCCGCCGATTAAGCCACCGTCCACATCAGGCTGTGAAAACAGCGTTTTGGCATTCGCAGCATTGGCACTACCGCCATAAAGGATAGACATTTTGTCGGCAACTCGTTTACCATATTTTCTTTGAATCACTTTACGGATTTCATTGTGCATCTCCTGCGCTTGTTCAGGCGACGCAGTTAATCCTGTGCCGATAGCCCAAATGGGTTCGTAAGCAATGACAATTTTGCTAACGGCATCTTTGTCGAG
>JANMJN010000435.1:0-2550 GCA_031371355.1 Saprospiraceae bacterium | reverse complement strand
GTCAATTTGACACCACGATTGTAAAGGTTCGTAGTACTTACTTGAGAGAACAACGGTGAGTTCAATTCAGTTCGCATAATGCCCGTTGTATTTGTCAAAAAGTTCTCTCCAGCTATACCGATGCTACCTTTTTTGTTTTTAAACTCTTTTTTCACACCCAACGAATACATGCCGAAACCGCCTTGACGACCTTGCAATTGCACTTGTGCGCCACGTCCGCCACCCCAGGCTTGGATGCCCCAGCCACTTTTGAAGGTAATTTGAGACATCACACGACCACTTAACGTCAAACCTTGATTACTCACTTTTTGCGAAATACCATTTACACCCGTTGTTGTTCCTTCCAAAAACGCATAAACCAAATCAACGCCACCGTTCAAAGTCCAGTTTGGCAACAAATAGACATTTGCAAAGACATTAGTTCCGTAAGCTTGTTGCTTCCCGATATTTTGATAAGTCGTTAAGATGGCACCTGTCAAAGAATCAAATGGTTGGCGCACTTGCGTGATAACATTGTCTGTAAAACGTCCGAAAACAGACATATTTAAGTACGTTTTTTTAATGTTTGTACTCAAACCGAGTTCAAAATTATCTGTCAATTCAGGGCGCAAATTTGGATTGCCCATTGAAATATTCTGTGTATTAACCCAATTCACATTTGGATTCAATTGTTGTAAACCTGGACGTTGAATGCGACGATTGTAACCCGCTTTAATGGTCAAACCTTCACGAACACTTTTTGAGACGTTGATACTGGGCACTAAATTGCCATAACTTGGTATCGAAATCGTTTTGCTGTCTTGTGTCGCATCAATCGTTGTGTACTCGTAACGGCTACCGATTTTGATGCTATACTTGTTTTTTGTTGTCAACAAAAACGAAGTATAAGCCGAAGCCACATTTTGATTGTAGTCCAAAGTCCCCGTTGGGCGTGTGGCATCAGTCGCATATTCACCTGTTGTACCTTCGGCAATTTTGTAGGTATAATCGCTGTTCACTTGTCTGAAAATACCTTTCCCACCGAACTCAATCATCGCATTTTTACTGAGGGGGGTCTGATAATCGGTTTGAAATGTCACCTCTTGATTCAAGTTTGTATTGATATTCTTTTGGCGATTCAAAACCTCACTCTTTGTATTCAAAAAATCAGCATCAAAATTATTTAACAAGTCATTACGGCTGTATTGTGTCGAAATACTCCACTCTTGCTGTGGTTTAAATGTTTTCAAATAATCCACATTGATATCAACAGAGTTCGACAAATCACGGCTGTCGATGTAGCGAAGTGACGACGACAATGGCAAATTGTTTTCAAACAAATTGGTCGTTTGCTCTTGTGTTCTCGAAAAATTACGCAAACCGTAGCGAATACCGCCTGTTAGGGACTGTGTTTTGTCAATATCGTAATCCATACCCAAATTATAATGCCCAAAAAGTGGATTATCTTTGGCATTTGCTGTTTGATTCGTCTCTATCGTTTTGCCGTTTACAATTGTGCTTTGTATTAAATTTGTTGTGGCTTTGTTATAGCCTAAGCGACCAAAACCACCGAGATTCATCCCAAATTTACCTTTGCGGTAACTGCCATTCAAACCCAAATTAGAACCACGATTACCTGCACCGATGTCAACATTCAGTGTTTTGCCTTCTAAATTATTTTTCTTTGTGATGATATTAATGATACCACCCGAACCTTCTGCATCGTATTTAGCCGAAGGCGACGTGATGACTTCAACAGATTTAATCATGTCTGCAGGAATTTGTTTCAAAGCATCTGCCACACTGCTTGCCATAATCGTCGAAGGTTTGTTGTTTATCAACACCTTTATATTAGAATTGCCGCGTAACGACACATTTCCGTCTAAATCAACCGTCAAAAGCGGTACTTTACGAAGTACATCTGCTGCATCACCACCACGAGAAGTCAAGTCTTTTTCTGCATTATATACCAGGCGGTCAACTTTTTCTTCAACCATCGCTCTTTGGCTTGAAACGGTCACTTCGTTCAGCATTTTCTCACTTGATGACAATTTGAAACTGCCCAAATCACGGTTTTTTCCTTTTTCAATTTTGATATTGTCAATGGTTTTGTCGTTAAAACCAATAAAAGAAATTTGGATTTTATAAATACCATCAGCTAGCTCTATCAGACTGAATTTACCTTTTTCATCGGCAACTGTACCATCCACCAATTTATTTGTGGCTTTGTTATAAAGTGCAATATTGGCAAATTCAACCCCTTTTGAAGAAGCCGAATCAATGATAACACCACTTAATTTAGCAATGCCTTTTGCAGGTTGTTGCATCGCAGGATTGTTGCCACCTGCTTGTTGTGGCATTTGCGCCAAAAGAAGATTTGTTGTTAAGAGAGTAAGTGCAAAAAACAGCTTTTTCATTGTCGAAAGATTTTTTTTGATTCATTTTTGATGATACAAAGGTAAGTGTGCTTTCGACAATAATTTTTAGAAGCCGACAACTAAGGCGATTGTGGCGATGAAAAGGGCAAGTTGGCGGTTTATAATATCACTTCGATGGGTTCAAAACCTTCAT
>JANMJN010001262.1:0-1564 GCA_031371355.1 Saprospiraceae bacterium | reverse complement strand
GACTCTTTTGGAGAGGAGGGCGAATGGGGGAAATCGAGTGGTGCAGAATCTTCTATTTTTTCTACAACAAATTCTTCAAAATCAGCATGTTTGGTCTCTGGTGTATGAGTCGTATCCACAATTTCAAGCGTTTCCTTTTCGTCATCTTGAATCGTTTTGGGCTCAAAATCTAATGCGGGCTCATTATATTCTGATACCAAACTGTTGATAAGAGAGTCAATCTCATCTTCATCTGTTCGATTTTTTTTCGATTTTTTTTCCTTGTTTTGAGACAAATTTGACAAATCAAATTGCTCTTTTTCGGTATCACCGTTAAAGGCAATATCATCAATTTCAAGTTTCCAATCGGGGGCGAGCGAATCGAGTTTCGTTGCGCTTTGAACAGCTTCTGTCACTTGTCTTTCTGCTAAAAGGCGTTCAATATTACTTAATTCTGTTAATTCCAAATATTCTTCTCCGAGAATGACATTTTGTGGAACAAATTTAAATGACTTTAATCTTTTAATTGTTTTATAAAGATGTTTGCGGTTCGTCGTATAGGTCGCAGACATTTGAAGATTGCGGTCATAGTCTTTATGCTTATCTAAATAGGACTTTTTTAAGAGCAAAATACGCAAATTCGCCGAATAAGGATATTGCATCACAAGGGTTTTTAGCTCCTCATAACCGACAGAGTATAGATAACTCTCGTCTTGCAAATATGCTGTTAATTGCTCGTTTGTCATTTTTTATCCAGAAAATACTGAGGGGGGTATCTGAAATGTGTTTTTATTGTGCTTTACTCAATTATCAAAATCTTGGGAACAAAATAGTGAGTTTCTACTTATTAATCTGCTTTTAAGTCCTTAATTTGAAATAATAAAGGCTTTATTTTTAAACAATAAATATATCTTTAATCCATAAAAAGATTACACATTCAATACTATTCACCATTAAATTATTCACCATTCACCATTAATTACCAGTTTTCAGTAAATGCCTTATTAAATATGTCTTCAAGGATTTTATCCGTAATAGTTTTAATTAATTGATCTTGAACTGTCAAAAGTTGCGTCGTTCCTGGAAAATCGGCTTGAAACGTAAAAACCTGTTTCCACGAACCTTTTTCATTCTGACTATCCGTCAACTCCACATTTATCGCAATTTTCAACTGGTTCGTTTGAGCAATTTGCCCCGGTTGAGGTGCAATAGCAACAACGTCGTAACCGACCACTTGCCCAATAAATGCCAAATTCGCGTTGTCTGAATTAACAAGACTAAGACGTGTGTTGTTTCTGATTTTATCTTTTAGCCTTTCCGTAAAATTTTGCGCCAAAGTCGGCGGTGCAGCTTGCGCATTACTGGTAAATAAAGTGACGCTAAAAGTTTTCGTTTCTGGCGAAATCGTTACACCACGAAAGGAATAACAGCCCGTCGAAGACAAGCAAATGATGCTTAATATTATGCAAAAAACACTGTTTTTTATCAATTTCATGCTTTTGTTTTTCGACAAAACGAATAAAAAATAGAAATGTGGTTGTCGGGCGGCAAATTTATTCTTTTTGTGTGGCTAATTTTACAAAAG
>JANMJN010001252.1:0-3032 GCA_031371355.1 Saprospiraceae bacterium | reverse complement strand
TCTGTAAATCTGTATTTCTGTAAAACCTTATTTACAGAAATACAGATTTACAGAAGTTTAATAAAATAAATACCCCATTTATCATTCTCCATTCCCTTAAACCCAAGCCATAAAAATATTTTTTCCTTTCACCACTACCCTATCCGTCTGCCATGTTTTTACTGACGAATGGTCAAAAATGAGCAAATAACCTTCTGTCAATCCTTGTCGGTCTAAATAGTCTGCCAACTGTAAAAGCCCTTCTTCATGCGCTTCTTGACCGCGCCAAATTTTCAATTCCGCAATATACTTATGCTCATAATAAGTCAAAACAACATCTAAACGGCGTTCTTCCGAAATTTGCGGCTCTTTAAAATCATATCCTGCACCATTCAAAATCGGTTTTACAAAAGCTAAAAAGACCAAACGACCATTGCGTTCCAAGAAATCACGATCTTTTTTGCTGTATTGCTCACGCATAAAGGTTTGGAATTTGGTTAAAACCATTTCCATATTGAGTTGATTATTAGGCAAATAGAACAATTTACTGGTATTATGTGATGCTAACAGAATATGCGATTTGGCTTTTGATACCATAAAGTGGTAAATCAATTCTTCATAAATTTTATTATGAATACGAATGCCCCGACCATTTTTAAAAATACCAAACATCAAACCCAATTGAATCGTCTCATTATGGATATTATAATCAAAATATTCACCTTCTATGAGCATCTGATAAACCACATTATAGAGGTTCGGGTTATTTTCTAAATTTTTTGTTAGGCTTTCAAAATTTGTATTGCTTTCACGTACAAGGCTTTGAACGGCTGTTTCAAGGTCGCGTTCTGTCCATTCTTTCACATTTTTTTCAGGTAAAATGTCTTCATCCATCATTTTACACAGCTTACAAACCAAAAACGGATACCCTGAAGTGTAATAAAATATGCGTTCCGACATCAAAGCTGTATCCATTTTCACGCCGCGTTCCGATACATAATCGTCCAACATCGGCTTTATTTCCGTCGGATTGAAGTTCATATCCACTTTGAACTCGGCAGCGATATTCCACGGCGAGTTGTATTTTTGCTCTTCATCAGGACGAATTTTGAGTTTTAGCGATTTAACATCGTGGACACCGGCAAGAACAACGGCATGAAAAGTATCGAACACGTCTTGTGCCAAATACTTTTGTCTTAACATGGCTAAAAAACTGATAAAAAGCTGATTATTGCTGCTTTTGTCCACTTCATCTATCATTAAGACAACTTTTTTGTCTGCTTTATTAACCAAATCCGTAATTAGACGTGACAGGTCTTTCAGATTTTCTGTTTGAGGCTTTGCTTCGTACAACCAATCAGATAATTCTGGCGCATATATTTCAGCCAATTCTGCCAATAACAACACAAATGTTTCAGAAAATTTGGCTTCATCAAGAAATGTACTATCGCCCAAACCTTCAAAACTGGTATTAAAAACCAGATAATCACCCGATTTTATCAGCATATTCGACAACGTAAACAAGGTTGTCGTTTTGCCATATTGCCGCGGACGGTTGATAATGAAATAATCACCTTCTTCGACCATCGTATATATCTGCGCCATTTTCTTTGACACATCCGCCATGTAATGCTTCGCAGGATAGCAACGTCCTGTTATATTGAATTTCTTTGCCATGATTTTTACTGTTTTATGACTTTTATACTGAGGGGGTATAATCTGTATTTCTGTAAATCATTATTTAAGGAAATACAGATTAAGGCAATAAATCCTTTTCAAATAGGCTGACGGCAAAATCTTTGATACTCATACCTTTTTCTGCTGCTCGAATTTTTATGCGCCGATGCAATTCCAAAGGAATATCTAAAGTCAAACGTTGTATGCCACCGACTTGTATGTCTTTGACGACTGCATTGACTTGCGTTTGTGGATCTGGCGCTTCTGATACTGAGGGGTCTGGTATCAATGCCTTTTTTGTTTTATTCAAAGAATTTGAAAAAAAGTCTTTTTTATCACTCATAACTCATTGATTTTTAATGATTATTTAAAAACTGTAAATAATGATTTGCAGAAATACGGAAATACAGAACAATTTTTTAGAGTTTTTTCATCAATTCAAACACCTCATTGGTCAAATTGTCTATTTCCTCAATCGCTTTTTTGTCTTTGTATTCCATCACGCCCAAGCCTTGCAACC
This sequence comes from Saprospiraceae bacterium, assembly GCA_031371355.1. Taxonomy (GTDB): domain Bacteria; phylum Bacteroidota; class Bacteroidia; order Chitinophagales; family Saprospiraceae; genus JAAFJT01. The sequence goes on along the minus strand of JANMJN010001252.1, from coordinate 856 downwards.
CTGCTTCTTGATACGCCATGCGGTCGGCGATGCGGCTATTGAGCAAAGGAATATCAAACTCCCGCATCGCTTCCTCTGCCCCTTTGTGAAAACTCGTTTTGCGATAACGGTTCAGTACAAGGCAAGCATGCAATTTGCTTTCTCGACGTGAGTTGATATCTTCATAACGTTCTAAAAACTTTTCAAAACTCCATAAATCGAAGCCTGTTGGTGTTATTGGCACTAAAACCATATCACTTTCGAGCAAAATACGACTTGCCAAAGTTGACAGAGCCGGTGTACCGTCCACGATAATCAGTTGATAGGTTTCGCGCAACTCAGCCAAATTGCTGGACAAAGCCTTCTCACTAATTGTGAAAACGGGTATGCGAGGCAATCTATCGCCGCGTTGTTCCACCCATTTCATAGAGGTTTGTTGTTCAAAATCGGTGTCCACAATGCAGGTTTTCACTTCTGCCAATGTAAAACTAACCGCCAAATTTTGGCTCACGGTGGACTTCCCTACCCCACCTTTTAAATTGACTACTGATAAAACCATAAACGTTTATATTTAAATTTGACGCAAAAATACAGAAATACAGAAAACATCAAAGACAGAAACACGATTTTACAGAAAAACTTTTTTACAGATTTCTGTAAATACAGAAATACAGAAGAGCAAGAAAACAATTTCCCATTCTGTTTTTGATTTTTAGAAACCCAAATCGGAATCATCGCCACTTTAGCATAAACGAAAACAATGGGGTTTAAAACAGATAAAAAGAAAGGAATAAGAGCAATATGAAGTCACGGTAGTGTATCAAAGCAAGAAAGTAAGATTATTTCTCCTTGATTTAAGAATAAAACAAGAGAAAGG
>JANMJN010000429.1:0-1581 GCA_031371355.1 Saprospiraceae bacterium | reverse complement strand
AGCACACTATCGAACCGAAGTCTATCAATTAGGCATCATTGCCTATTGGATGACTTATGGAAAACTGCCTTTTGGCGGTGATACGTGGCAGGATTTGGCAACCAATATTTTGAAAAATGATATTGATTTCCCTAATTTAAGTGCTTCTGGCGACCTTGTTTCACCCAAAATGAGGACGTTTTTAAAGAAAAGCCTTACAAAAAAGCCTAAAAACCGCTTTGCTTCGGCAGTGAAAATGAATAAGGCGTTTCAGAAGGCTATTTCTGCATGATTTGAAACTTGATGTCCAATGTTTATACCTAAACGAAAGTAACCACTTACCTTTGTCACTGATATTCTTTAAAAGAATGGGAATCAATTCCCGCTAACCAATTATAAATTTATAAAATGACAAAGGAAGTATTTATCGTCTCCGCAGTCAGAACGCCAATAGGTAGTTTTGGCGGTACATTGGCAGACATTTCAGCAACAAAATTAGGCTCAATCGCCATTCGAGGTGCGCTCGAAAAAGCAGGTATCTCTCCAGAAGAAGTCAATGATGTCATCATGGGCAATGTGGTTTCTGCCAATTTAGGGCAAGCCCCTGCAAGACAAGCCGCAAAATTTGCGAGTTTGCCCGATGGCGTGAACTGTACAACGGTCAATAAAGTCTGTGCTTCGGGTATGAAAGCCACCGCTTATGGTGCGCAAAGCATTATGTTGGGTTATGCTGATATTATTGTAACGGGTGGCATGGAAAGCATGTCGCAAATACCATTTTATGTTCCAAAAGCGCGTTTTGGCTACAAATATGGCAATGGGGAATTGGTAGACGGCTTGGCAAAAGACGGTTTGGTGGACGTTTACGACCAAATGGCAATGGGCTTTTTTGCAGACCGTACTGCCGCAAAATATGGTTTTTCACGTGAAGAACAAGATGATTTTGCTATCCGTTCTTACAAAAACTCGGCTGCTGCTACTGAGGGGGGGCGTTTTAAAGATGAAATCGTCGGTGTAGAAATTACATCTCGCAAAGGGACTTTTATGATGCTTGAAGATGAGGAATATAAAAGCGTTAATTTTGATAAAGTCCGGACGCTGCGTGCCGCTTTTTCAAAAGACGGTACAGTGACGGCTGCCAATGCTTCAACCATCAATGACGGTGCTTCGGCACTGGTTTTGGCAAGTGCCGAAGCTGTTAAACGATTGAATTTGAAGCCTTTAGCACGTATCGTCTCTTTTGCCGATGGTGAACATGAACCAGATTGGTTTACGACTGCGCCCACTGTTGCTGCGCCAATTGCCTTGAAACGAGCGGGTTTGAACATCAACGACATCAGTTATTTTGAGGTCAATGAAGCCTTTGCAGTTGTGCCTATGACATTTGCAAAAGTAATGGGTTTTGACCCGGAATTGATGAATATCAACGGAGGTGCTTGTTCCTTAGGGCATCCTCTCGGTTGTTCAGGCGCGCGGATTTTGACAACCTTGAACAGCGTTTTGCACCAACAAAATGGACGTTATGGCATGGCAGCTTTCTGCAATGGCGGCGGTGGTGCTTCGGCTATGATTATTGAGAAATTGTAATAATTTTAAAAAAAC
>JANMJN010000428.1:0-5649 GCA_031371355.1 Saprospiraceae bacterium | reverse complement strand
CCATCGGCTAACTCAACGCCCAAATCGCCATAACGCTCGCTCACAACTTCTACAACAGTGCCTTTTTCAAAAGCATATTGGGGCTGTGTACGTGCTGTTTGCATTTTTTTAGGAAAAAGACCAGCAATACCTGCATTGAGTGCGAAATCGAAATCGTTTAATGCCAAAGATTTACTCACTTTTAAAGCCGTATTGACCATGCCAACGCCAGTTATAAGGACATCAAAAGCGTAATTTGAAAAAAGCAGACTTTTTCGGACAGTCATTTCTTTTTGCAAAAAATCAATAAAAGGTTGTATTTCAGAAACCGTTGCGGCTACGATGAGAATCTTTTTCATGAGTGATTGTTCAAAACTGTAATGATTTTCGCTGCATTTTCTTTGTTTGAAAACATCTTTTCCAAAATCTCACGTCTCTCTGCAATTTGACGCGGTGAAAATTGAACATTCATCAAACTTTCAACCGTTACCCGAATATCTTTTGAGGTGTTTTTGACATAACAAAGCGTCTCTAAACCGGTGTTGTTAATCATGTGCCGATTGACAACACAATGCCGTCCTCGATACAAGGCATTGAGCAACTTGAGTTTCATACCCGCCCTTTGGAACGACAATAAGACATTGATTTGTGCATTTTGTATCAAATCAGTCATGGTTGCTTCATCTGGATTGGGAATAATAGTAATGTGTTCATAACGTTTAGCTCTTTCAATCAAGCGATCAGATGGATTTTTCCCCGCTATTATGAGAGGTATCTCTTGTTTTGAAAAAATACGGTCTATTAGGTAAATAGCGGATTCTTCATTGTCTGAAATACTCAATTTACCATGAAAAAGGACATATTCGCCTGTACCCGTACGTGATTCTACGGCGGAGTTTGGATGAAAAGGCGGTACGTAAACAGCGTGCGTATTCTGCAAACCTAAATTTTCAATCAATTCAGCAAAATAGTCTGTATCGTCGGGCGAAATGGTCAAAAGGGAATCGGTATATGGCAAAACTCTTTTCTCAAACCGCCTTAATTTCCAACTTTCTAATTTGAAATACAGTTTTTTGAACAGTTTAGACTCTGTTTTTATCAAATTTAGATAATATTGCCACTCGGTATTGTGCATACGGATTATTTTCTGACGGTCTTTCAGTGCGCGTTTATGAATGAACGCACAAGAATGTAAACCTTCAAACAAGATGGGTGCATCGTCCAGTCTCAAGTTTTTAAGCAATTTGAAATCTGTTCTGGATTGAACAATAAACGGTTTGAAGCTCAACATTCGGAGAGGCGAAAATGAGCGTTTATAGTAATGCACTTGGGTGCAATATTTTTCCAATTCTGCTTGTGGCGTTCTTTCGCGATATTGAAAACAATGAAGCGTAATTTGATAGCCAGCTTCCGATAGAGCTTTTACTTTATAAAAAATGTCCATCACACCGCCATAGTCGGCAGGAAAGGGAATGTCAAAACTGACAATATGTAATCGGTTATTTTTCAATGGATTTATTTTTTTTAAATTAAAGCACAAAGATTAGCAAAGTTTTAGAAAGCAACACAACACAATTTTTTGATTTTTTATGAAACATGTATCTTTTACCCTAAAATTGTGAGAATTATCATCAATAAAAAATTATTATTTAATATGACACTCAAAATATATCAAGCTGATGCTTTTACAAGCCACGTTTTTGGCGGCAATCCTGCGGCTGTTGTGCCCTTAAATGAATGGTTGCCAGATGCAAAGATGCAAAATATTGCAGCTGAAAATAACTTAGCTGAAACGGCTTTTATTGTTCCAACAGGCGGTGAAAGTGACTATCACATTCGTTGGTTTACACCATCTATTGAAGTGCGATTGTGTGGTCATGCCACTTTAGCGACGGCTCATATCCTCTATGAACAACTTGGATTTGGTAAATCAGCCATTCTTTTTGATTCTTTAAGCGGCATTTTATCAGTTAAAAAACAAGGAGAAAACACCTATACACTTGATTTTCCTACGGATATACTGAGGGGGTATGATCTCATGTCAAAAGAAGCTGAAATAATTCGCAATATTTTGAAAATCAATCCATTAGCTGTTTTTAGAGGGCGTGACGATTTCATGGCTATTCTACCTTCTGAAAAGGATGTGGCAAGTTTGAAGCCAAATTTTGTTCCCTTAAAAGAACTTGATGCCCGAGGTTTGATAGTTACAGCTAAAGGTGATGACGTTGACTTTGTCTCTCGTTGTTTTTACCCCGAAGCAGGCATTGAAGAAGACCCTGTGACGGGTTCGGCGCATACGACTTTAACACCGTATTGGGCTGAACAAGTGGGTAAAATGAACCTCTCCGCCCGCCAAATTTCGCATCGTGGCGGTGAATTGACTTGTTTACTGAGGGGGGCGCGTGTGAACATTACGGGTGCTGCAGTTACGTATATGATAGGTGAGATTTTTATTTGAAAACACTTAATTTATTGACAATCAAAACTATTGGCTATACATTTTCTTTTTTGGTTGAATCATTAATAACAAGTTGTGTTGACAACATCAATGTTATATGTGGACTATCCTTGTCTTTTAATGTTAATTTCTGGATAATATGATGCGCCGCCATTTTGCCTAAATTTAAACCATCGTGATGCAAAAAACTGACTTCAGGATCGAGAATTTTGGGTAGAAAACCATCACTGATGCCAATGACTGAACACTCATCGGGTATGGCTACTTTGAGTTTTTTCAAAGCGGGGATTACCCCCGCTATTATTTCATCACTCATAGCAAAAATACCATCGGGTTTAAATACGGGATAAACCTTTTCAACACATGACCACGCTTCAAAAGTATTGCTAACAAAATGGCATTCGGCGGCGATATTGAAGTCTTTTTGGGATTCAATCAATTCATTAAATCCTTCTAACCTTTTACTTGTAATCATCAAGGTTCTATTACCAAATAAACCCAAAATGCGTTGGCAACCCGTTTTAATCAAATAATCAACACAAATTTGAGTCGCTTTCGAATCATTGATAATTATTTCGTCGAAGTCATTGTTATCCAATACTTTATCTAATAAAACAACTGGGATACCCGCTTCTTTTAACTCTTGAAGATGGTCGAGTTTATCGGTTTGATTACTCAAAGTAATCAACAAGCCATCAACGCCATTCTCATAACAAATACGGACATTTTCTATTTCTTGTTGAATGTCATCATTAGATTGGAGTACCAAAAGTTTATAGTTAGATTTCTGAATAACTTCCGAAATACCTTTGATAACAGAAGGAAAAAAAAACATATTCGCTTCGGGTATTATCAGACCTATAATATTACTTTTTTGCTTCCGTAATTGAACCGCCGTCATGTTAGGATGGTAGTTCAACTCGATAGCAAGTTGATGGATTTTTTCTCTAAGAGCCAGACTGATATCCGGATGATCTTTCAACGCCCTTGAAACAGTTGATATACTAACCTCTGCAATCGTGGCGATGTCTTTAATTGTCGTTCGTTTCATGCCGCTAAGGTAATTATTTATCCACATTTTCAAATACTTATCAACCGCAAACGTTTGCACAAACGTTTGTTGATACGTTTCCGTAAATAAAGATAATAGCCAATTGAAATTAATAGCATAAGTTTGTGCTATCAATTCAAATACAAAATAAAAAACAAGAAAAAACGGGCTTATCCAATTTTCATTTTTATAAAAATTTGATGAACGGAATATAGAAGTGAAAGTAGTTTTTTTTGATTCATACGATGGGTGAAGTTTAGTTACCTATTTTTTATTCCTTCAACACAGGTTACTTAGATTGTTCACATTACAAAAGCAATATCGAGTCATCACGCTTCATGTGGAAAATAATCTGAGTAGCCTGTTCGTAGGATTTCTCAAAGTATATTCAATAAAGTAACTGTATTATAATACAAACAAATAAAGAATTTAAGCTAAACAACAAGAATGTATGACTTTTAAGGGTGCGGGCTTTGCTCACACCCTTTCTTTATTTCAAAACTTTGGTTGGGTACATAGCTCTGTTTTATAAAAGAAAATCTATTTTTGCTCAAAATAATTAACTTTGGAAGGGAATTTTTTAGATAAGGTCACAAGTACATTTGAACTGGAGCTCCCACGCGACCTCCAAACGATGGAAGAATATGTCAAGTTTATTATTCCAAGAGTCAAAAACTGGTCGGGTAAAATCGAAGATACAAAACTCTGGCAAGAGTGTCGCTGGATGGAAATTCAAGGAACGGAGGCGTGGGACAAATCATTTATCCATATTTTTATGCCTGACGGCGAGTATCTCATTTTTGATAATGGCGTGATGACAAAGCGAACTTGGCGTTTGGTAGGCGAGGCTTTGGTTCTTGACGAAGGCAGAAGTACCATTCTTTATGATATTGATTTTATCAGCGATACGTTTCTTATTCTACGGCAACATGGTACAAACCGCTATTTTGTTTTAGGTGATGAAAAATTTGTTACAAAGATTAACTATGATTGGTACAATGCGATGGAAGAACTTTATAATGTTTATCGCCACAATTCGCGGTTTTCATTGTGGTTGATTGTGCTTGTTTTTTTTATAGTGCTGTTTTTGTGGTATTTTTATATGTGAGTTTGGTTGGAAAGGTGGTTTTTACTGAGGGGGCTAAAAAATAAATAACAGAAAATTACGCATATTCACAACAAAATCCCTAACTTTCACTTTCAATTCTCACCACAAGAGGACACGCAATCAATATCAAAACAATTCTTCACAGTCCGTTGACAATCAAGTATTTATGATGAAAACACGTTTTATTCTCCTTCGCCTCTGCCTTTTGGGTACGATGGCTCTCTCTTTTGCTGCGTGCAAGAAAAACCTAACCGCTAAGAAAATGACGAAAAGCATGGCGGCTTATATCTATGCTTATACGTCTGGTACGATTGGACGGGAACAGCCTGTTCGGATCCGTTTTACATCTCAAATAGTCAGCCCGAATGATGTCGGAAAATCTGTTGACGGTGGTTTATTTCAATTGAACCCCTCAGTTCAAGGCAATGCTGTTTGGGAAGACCCACAAACGATTCGCTTTACACCGACGGCTGCGTTTGCTTCGGGGCAAACCTATATCGCTTCGGTGCGGTTGAAACGCATTTTTAAAAATGTGCCACCAGATGCCGAGGAGTTCCAATTCGATTTCCACACGCGTGAACTCTATTTTGATGTCGTGACTGATGGTATTCAACCAGAATCCAATAATGATATGTCGCGCCAAGAACTTGTAGGCGAATTGAATACTTCTGACCATGCCGATGATAAAAACGTAGAATCCGTTTTGCAAGCACACCAAAACGGTAAATCTTTGAAAATCAATTGGATACACTCGCCAGATGGGCAACATCATGCGTTCAGAGTGAAGGAGGTGATGCGGGGTGCAGCCGCTTCAAAAGTCTCTTTGTCATGGTCAGGTAGTTCGCTGGGTGTCTCTCAAAAAGGTGAATCAGAGGTCATTATTCCTGCTTTGGGTGAGTTCGTAGCGATGAACGCAAGGCTCGTCCAAGATGCAGAACAATACATCAAAGTCAATTTCAGCGACCCCCTCAGTACAACTGGCGATGTCAATGGCTTGATAAAAATAAACGATTGGTTTGGCAATTTGCGGACAGCTATTGACGGCAACAGCAT
>JANMJN010001217.1:0-14068 GCA_031371355.1 Saprospiraceae bacterium | reverse complement strand
GTATGGAAACTTTCCACTGTTTTTAAACCCCACGCTTGTCCTTTCATCCTTTCTTCTTTTGACCATACAATCGTTTCATAATCGGGGTCGAGTATCAGCCGTGCTGTCGGATTGGCAATTTCGATGCGGTTGCCGCCAGGTTCATAGACATAAAGAAAAAAAGTTTGTTGAATGGCGTGTTTATGCGGTCCAGTTTCTATGAAAATACCGTTTTCCAAGGCTATATCGGCTGCCAACAAAACTTCTTCTCTGCTGTTGACAGCATACGTCAAATGGTGAAACCGACCATTGATACCCGTGGTATGGTCTTGCGTCACAGCTAAATCATAAGATTTTGAGTTAACTGAAAACCATGCACCTTTCACTTCGTTGTTTTCAAAAACAATGGTTTCAGTCAAACGGCCGCCTACTTGATTGAGTTGAAAATCACGAAAAGCTGCCACATCATGTGCCAAAAGATTAAGGTGGTCAATCCGCCGAACATTCATACCACGACCAGGGAATTTGCTAATCGTATTTTTTAAGGCAGATTGATCGTTTTGATTCGCCTTATATTTATGCGAATCGAAATAGATTTCAACTTTATGCTCGTCAGGTGTTTGAAATAAGTAAGTTTTACCATGCCCCAAATCGCCGTCGTGCCAACCGATGCCTTGTCCTGTTTTTTCAATCGCTTGTACCCTGCGTTCAAGAGTTTCTTGATTCATTGTTCGCCACGCAAAATGCCCCATCCCCGCATGTTTATGTGCCGTGAGTTTTAATGTATGATGTTCATAATCGTCATAAGCGCGTAAATAAACCGAATCGCCTTGCGTGTCGCTGATAGACATACCCATTATTTCGGTGAAAAAACGGGTGCTGGCATCCAACTTTGGTGTTAATAGCTCGACGTGAGCGAGGTGGGCAATATCCCAAATGATGTCTTTCATATTTATTTGATTTTGTTTGATTTTATCATAAAAGTAGCGATACCTGCTAACAGGGTAGGGATGGCAAACACGATGAAGTTCTCGGTCATTGATAAACCGGCACCGATGAGTAAACCGCCTAAAAAGGGACCAACAATGCCGCCGACACGACCCGCACTCATCGCAAAACCCACACCTGTTGAGCGTATTTCAGTTGGATAAAATCGGGCAGCAACGGCATATAAACCGACAAAACCGCCTTGAATACCAAAACCAATCAAACCAAATAAGACTAATATCAGGGCAGAGCCTTTGAAAAAGCCAAAACCAACCATCAAAACAGCCGTTAAGGCAAGAAAACCAAAAATGGTACGCCGCAACCCAAACTGACTCGATAAGTAACCTTGGGTAATGATGCCCATGAATGCGCCCAAGTTGAAGACTGTTCCTGCATATATCGCTAATTCGGTTGATAAACCTGCGCTTGAGGCAAGTTTTGGAATCCACGTCGTTAAAAAATATAGTGAACCAAAAGCCATGAACAAGGCGAGCCACAACTGTAGGGTTGAAGACTTGCGTTCAGGTGTCAGCAAAGACGTGACTGAAGGCTTTTCGACGGTTTCTATACTGAGGGGGGGTAATGCGGACAAAGTTTCTTTGTTCATTTTCTGCAAAATCCCATTCGCTTTTTGTAGTGCAGCTTTCGGTTGTTTTTTCAATAAAAAATCAAGCGATTCTGCTAAAAAGAAGAATATCAAAGGCACTGTGATGAGGGTTGCGCTCCCTGCAGTTTGAAACATGGCGCGCCAACCATAAACGGGAATGATTTGTGCTGCCGCTAAACCTGACAACACGGCACCAACAGGATAACCGCTCATTACAAAACTCACCCAAAAGTCTTTGGTCTTTTTTGGGGCATATTCGGAGGTTAATGTCGCCGTACTTGCCAACATACTGCCGATACCTAAACCACTGACAAATCTGAAAAAGAATAATTGTTCGATGGATTGGGCAAAACAAGTGGCAAGAACCATTGTGCCCATTATCAAAGCAGATAGTAAAATGATGGTGCGCCTGCCGACAATATCTGCGCGAGGTGCAATGAACAAAGTGCCGATGGTCATACCAAATAGTCCAGCACTGAATACACCACCTAAGGCTTGTGGACTTATCAGCCATTCTTTGGCGATAACAGGAGCAGCATATGAGACGACCATCACATCCATGCCGTCGAGCATATTCATCAAAAAGCAGATGAGAATGGTGGAAAGTTGTAGAATAGATATTTTGGGATTATCGAATATACTGGTTGCGTTTGACATTTTTTTGATGGCAAATATACAATCATCAGGAAAAAACATATCAGCCGCCCTGCTATTATTTTGATTTTTCTTTCAAGAATTTTCGGGTTTTAAGAATGAACATTCACAAAAAACGTCGTCCCAAGCCCCTCTGTTGATTCAAACCATATTTTACCGCCGTATTTCTCTACAATATTTTTGCACAATGCTAACCCCACACCGGTGCCTTCAAATCGAGAAGTATCGCGGTGCAATCGATGGAATAGATTAAACAATTTCTTACCACTTTCAGGATGAATACCGATGCCATTGTCTTTGACATAAAGCATAACATTCTCATTTTCTTTGTGGCTGCCAATCTCAATAATGGGGTTGCCTTCGACGAATTTGAGACTGTTGCTCACCAAGTTTTGAATCAATTGAGTAAGGTGAATGCGGTTGATACGCAGATTGGGCATGGTATCAGGGTAAATGATTTGGGCTTTTTTCTCTTCAATGTTGATACGTAGGTTCTCGTTTACTTCGGTTACAATATCGCGCATATTTACGGTTTCGAGGTCAGTCACTTGGTTGATGGACATCATCGAGTATTTCAAAAGCCCTTCGAGCATATTGCCCATCCGGGTTGAACCTGACATTACAAATTCAAAATAGGACACTGCTGCAGGAGGCATCTCATTGATATACCTGCGATGAATGAGTGTAGCAAAATTAGCAATGTTCCGTAAAGGTTCTTTCAAGTCATGGGCAACAGCGTAATTAAACTGTTTCATCATAGCATTTGATTCTTCTAAAAGATGCTTCTGTTCTTCTATAGCTTTGTTTTTTATTAAAATTTCATTGTAAAATATATCTAATTGTTCTTTTTGTACACGAATTGCTTGGTTTTTGAGTGTCAAAACTTCATTTCGTTTTCTTTGCCAATAGTAGCCAAATACAAGAAACGAGATCATGAGCAGCGCCATGAGAGTACCCATCCACATCCTATTTTCATTCACTTTAATTTCGGCTTCTTGCAATTTTTGCTCGCTTTGTGCAAGGTCATATCGGAATTGTAATTCAGTAACTTGTCCAGATGTTTCATAATTAAATAGAGAATCACGTAAAGTATTGGCAAGTTCGAGGTTGATAAGGGCTTCTTTTGACTGGTTTTTCAGCCTATAGATACGATATAAAGCCCGATGATTCCATTCATTATAACGAAGGGACAGGTTTTTTTGGGCGAGTTGTTGGCTTTTTGTAAAATAGTTTTCGGCTAGTGTGAGGTTATTTTTTTGTTCATAAATTTTACCCACCTCGTAATAGACTTTCGTCAAGCTGTTGACATTGATGAGTTTTTCATTTATTGCATTAAAGGTCGCTAATGCTGATTCGTTGTCCTGTTTTTTAAGGTATAGTTCGGCTTTGGTAATGGTCAAATCATTGCGCTCGCGGATATATTCATCATCCTTACAAAGGTTGAGAGCCTTATTGATATTAATAAAAGCGTTAAAGAAGTCCCCAACATCGGCATACAACCGTGCATACCGTTCGTACAAAGGGATTAGCGACGCTATATCTTCTTTTTTTTCCGCAATGCTGCAAGCTAAAGTTATGTTTTCAAAGGCTTTATTATATTGTTTACGACATCCATAAGCCTCCGAAAGGTTGTCAAGGTAGATACACTCATTGATGTAATTGTGCATTTCCTTTGACTTTTGTAAGGCTTTATCGTAGTAACGAATAGCATTGTCGTAGTCATTAATCGTAAAAAAAAGTACACCCAACCCACCATAAGCATTGAGTAAATTGGAACTATCACCGTGCTGTATGCAATAATCAATGAGTGATACATAAACTGTGCGTGCATCCATAAAGCGATAAAGGCTCCGGTACATGATGGCGATGTCAATTTGTACCGTGGCAAAACGTTTAGGGTCGTTGTATTGAACCGATTTAGAAGCTAAGTTATAATTTTCGAGCGCGGCTTGATATGCTAACTGGCGTTCCAGATATAAGCCTTTTGTGCGATGGGCTTCAAAAACCCATTTAGGCTGTTGTTCTTTGGTCGCTCGTTGAATGACAGCATCTAATATTTTATATGCCGCCTGTGGATGGAGGGCATAGATAATATCGGCATCTCCCAAAACCTCTCGATAGGGCGCAGTCTCCCATTCAGAAGGAACGAGTTTAGGTTGTGCTATTTTTTGAGCCGTCAAATCTGCAATATGGATAAACCCAAGGGTACACAACAACAGAAAAAATCTTCTAATGCTCATGTTTACTTGTATTAGATTTTGTGTTTTATCAAGCTAGACACGCCTAATTGGATAGGATGGGTCTTAACAAAAAGTCTTTCAATTTTACTTCAATGATAATTGAAGGTAAAAGAATTGGGATAACACGTCAACGCAAACGCCAATATGTTATCCCAATGAAATAGGAAACATTCAGTTAAATCTTATTATCTCACTACAACCCCAGAACCAGATATAGACGAGGTAGAAGTCGTTTGATCGCCACGTGTATCTCGTGCGCCACCTTTTAATGTTTGAGATTGCGCTGCATTTAGCGTTTCGATGTTTTTGATGTCAATGAGTTTCATAAGCTTTAAATTTAAATAGTTAAAGAATTGATTAATAAATAAGTGTACTGGTTTGAAAGAGTCACTCTTATCGCCAGTGATGTCACAAATCTAATATTTTCGGATTCTCAAAAATATACGCTAAAATAGGTTTACGTGACATTTATCAAGACTAAATTCTAAAAATGATATATCTCAAAAATACAACTAAGGGATTATGAGATATTTGACATCTAATTATTCATAACAATTTTCATCCATCATATAGTACCGCTTTAACGCTTATAAAGCCTTATACAAAAATGGTAAGATGCACAGCAAGAGGCTATAAACGTTTTTTTAGTAAATTCACTTTTACGCTAAAACAAGAAATTCCCGAAAATATAACTGTGACTAAAAGACCGTTAAGAACACTCAAAGTTGAAAAAATATCTACCCCTCAGTATTTTAAGGGTTTAATAAATCATTATCCCCTCAAGTAAACAAGTCATTATCTGCTTAATCTACCCTTTTTTAAGCCCCTAAATACCAAATTTATGCCTGTCCAGTGTTTGTCCAATAGTATAATACATAAGAAATGGGATATTAAATAGAATTTTGTGCTGTCAATGAGAAAAAGACATTATTTTCGTAATTCACAATTTTCTTAATTTTATAACCAATAAGTATGATGAAAAAATTTACTTCTACATTCGTTACAATGCTGTTTTTAGCAGCGACCCATCTTTCTGCACAAACCATTTTCACAGATGCTTATGCTTCCGGCGTTTCGTTTGTTGAGTTTGGCGGTTCTGTCAACGCTCTTTCGGTTGACAATACAACATTTCAATCAGGTACGGCTTCTCTAAAAATTGTTGTACCTGCCACAGGTTATACGGGCGGTGCATTCGTTGCAGCAACAGCCCAAAACCTAAGTACCTACAACGCAGTCTCTTTTTGGATTAAAGGCAGTGCTGCAAAAACATTGAATGTGGCAGGTTTGGGCAATGCGTCCACTGGCACAACGCCTGTTTATTCAGCAGAATTGGCAAGTATTCCAGTGACTACAACGTGGACAAAAATCATTATTCCCATCCCTGATGCCTCGAAACTGACGGCAGAAAAAGGCTTGTTCCACTTTGCCGAAGGCTCGGAAGAAGGTGCTTACACCATTTGGTTGGACAATATCCAATACGAAAACCTAACAGGTGGTGTTATAGGTACAGCAACGGCAGCCATCGCAACAGAGACTATCTCAAAAGGCATTGGCGATTCTTTCACACCCAGTGGTATGAATTGTACTTTCCCTGTCAATTCAGTTGCAACCAAACTGAACCTTGCGACGGGCGCTTATTTCACGTTCACAAGCTCTAATCCAACCGTTGCAACGATGAGTGCATTGGGTGTTGGTACAGCTCTCGCAGTAGGAACGACAAATATCACGGCTAAATTGGGAACAGTTTCTGCGTCAGGTATTTTAACGGTTAATGTTGCGGCGGTCACAGTACCAACAACAGCGGCACCCACACCGACACGTCTTGCGGCAGACGTTATTTCATTGTACAGCAAGCCTTATACAAATTTGGCTGGTACTGATTGGTTTCCAAACTGGGGACAAACTACTGTCGTCAGTGATGTGGTCATTGCAGGTGATTCAACAAAAAAATACGCAAACCTCAACTACCAAGGTGTTCAGTTCGCAGCTCCTATCAATGTGACGACTATGAATTATTTGCACATTGATGTATGGACACCAAACGTCACTTCTCTTAAATTGTCGCTTATCAATATTCCACCTTTGACACAATTAGAGCAAGGCGTGACATTGACACCAACTTTAGCGGGTTGGAACAGCTTTGATATTCTTTTAACCGATTACAATACCATCAACAAAGCGGGTATTGGTCAGTTCAAGTTTGATGGTTTACCTGCGGGCGGCACCGTTTATATTGACAATATCTATTTTTACAAAGCGGCTGTCGTACCAACAGGTCCGACCACAGCAGCACCCACACCGACACGCCCCGCAGCAAATGTCATTTCATTGTACAGCAAGCCTTATACAAACGTTGCAGGTATTGATTGGTTTCCAAATTGGGGACAATCAACGGTTGTCTCTGATGTCGTTATCGCTGGAGACTCTACAAAGAAATACACAACCTTGAACTACCAAGGTGTACAGTTTGCAAGTGACCTCAATGTTTCGACGATGAACTATTTGCATATTGATTTATGGACACCGAATATCACGTCTTTCAAAGTCTTTTTAATCAATACAAGCCCTGCTACTGTTGAGCAAGCCGTTACTTTAACGCCCACTTTGTCGGGTTGGAATAGTTTCAATATTCCTTTGGCATCTTACAACACCATAAACATGACTAAAATTGGTCAGTTTAAGTTTGAAAGTGTGCCTTTTGGTACAGGTACAGCTTATATGGACAATATCTACTTCTTCAAAACAGGTGTTGGTACGAAAGACGTAAGTTTCGCAACCGATTTGTTCTCAGCGACCCCCTCAGTAGCAAGCGACTTTGTGAGCATCAACTTAACAGACAAAGTACAAGGCTCAACACAAATTACGCTGACTAACCTAATCGGTCAAAATATTTATGACCAAACTATAAAAACAAACGGTAGTACACAATCACAAACTATCTCTACTAAAAACCTACCGGCAGGTATATATATCGTGGGCGTACATGTTGGTTCGACTTTCCAAAGTCAGAAGATTACACTGACGCATTAGTTCCGTTGATGTTAAACGTTGCGTGTAAGCATTCAACGCCTAACTTCATCATACATCCTGATTTTATTGAGGGGTTTCGACCCCTCAGTATATCAGTTTGTTTTCCCCTATTTTGACAATGTAGCGAAACTTCAATTGACTGTTTAAATTAAAAACTCGTATGAAAAAAATTAAAAATGCTCTCATCATCTTGTTTTTGTTCCTGCTCAACATCGGGCAAGTGTGGACACAAACAACGTCTGTTACAGGTACGGTATCAGATGGCAAAGAACCGCTCGTTGGCGCAGCCGTCCTTGAAAAAGGAACGACAAACGGTACATTGACCGATATAGACGGCAAGTTTGAATTGACCGTAAAGAACAGCAAAACAGCGGTACTCGTAATCTCTTTTGTCGGTTACAAACCCAAAGAAGTAGCCGTCAACAATGCCTCAAACCTCAACATTGAATTAGCTCCCAGCGATGCACTCGACGAATTGGTCGTTGTGGGTTACGGTACGCAGCGCAAAGCCGTTGTAACAGGGGCTATTGCTAAAGTAAAAGGCTCGGATTTAGAAAATATGCCTGTGCCACGTATCGAGCAATCGCTCTTAGGTCGAACGGCAGGTGTACGGGTCACAACAGGTTCTGGACAGCCAGGCGAAGGCGCAACGGTGCGTATTCGAGGCACGACTTCCATCAACAACAGCGAACCTTTGTACGTTGTGGACGGTATCCCCGTCGGTGGTGGCATTGACTACTTGAATCAAAACGATATTGAATCCATTGAAGTCTTAAAAGATGCGGCTTCGGCAGCGATTTATGGCGCAAGAGCCGCCGCAGGTGTTATTATAGTAACGACCAAACAAGGAAAAGAAGGCAAAACGGCTATCACATATAATATGTATATCGGTCAACAAGCCCCTACACGCAAATTAGCGTTACTCAATGCGAGAGAATATGCAACTTTAATGAACGAGTCTTCGGTGGCATCGAAAGGTGAAATCCTTTTCAAAGACCCCTCAGTATATGGCACTGGAACCGACTGGCAAGATGCTGTTTTCAACACAGCGGCACCCATGCAAAACCATGAATTAGGTATTTCAGTAGGTAATTCAAAATCCTCTTATTATGCGTCTTTTGGTTATTATAACCAAACAGGTATTGTGGCATCACCGCAATCGGTTTGGGAACGTTACTCTGTACGCCTTAATTCCAATCATAAGCTCAATAACTTTATCAATATCGGTACGACGATGGGCTATTCAAAAGTGAATGGCAGAGGTTCATCAACCAACAGCGAGTTCGGCGGTGTGTTGTCTCGTGCTGTTAATATGGATCCGATTACACCCTTGATTGAAACAGACCCCTCAGCATTGAAGACGAGTGTTTATACCAATTTCCCCGTCGTCAGAAATGCAGAAGGGCAACCTTATGGTATCTCAAAATACGTCAGTTCCGAAATTCTAAACCCTGTGGCAGCAACAGCTGTCAATCAAGGCTCTGGTTGGAGTGATAAAATCGTCGGCAATGCTTTTGTAGAAGTTGAACCCATCAAAGGATTGAAATTCCGTACCAGCTATGGCGTGGACGTTGCTTTTTACGGCGGCGATGGTTTCAGACCAATTTACTACCTCAATGCTGCCAATCGTTCAGATGTAACGCTGTATAATCGCAGCCAAAGCCGTGGTTTTTATTGGGTGTGGGGCAATACCTTGTCATACAATAAGACTTTTAACAGCAAACATAACTTCTCGGCATTGGTGGGTACAACGGCAGAGAAAAATCATGGTGAAAACGTCTCGGGCAGCGTTCAAAACATGCCTGTTTCTAATATCAAGGATGCTTCGCTCAACTTTGCATCTATCCAAGCCGACCAAAACTATGGCGGTTATGAATACAATGCCGCTTTGTTGTCCTATCTCGGACGTGTCAATTACGATTATGAAGGCAAATACATCGTTTCGGCTTTGATGCGTATTGACGGTTCACCCAAGTTTGGTACAAACAATAAGTTCGGACGCTTCCCCTCAGTATCAGCAGGCTGGATTCTATCAGAAGAAGGCTTTTTGAAGAACATGACACCCATTAACTTCCTGAAACTGCGTGCTTCTTGGGGTATCAATGGCAATGACCAAATTGGTGACTTCCGCTATGTCTCAACTGTAGGCGGTGGGCGTAACTATACATTCGGCACAGCAGATAAACTTTACAATGGTGTCAGCCCCAATGCGATTGCTAACCCTGACCTAAAATGGGAAGAAACAACCCAAACAAATATCGGCTTCGATGCCAAATTATTTAAACGCTTTACTGTAACACTTGATGTGTTCCAAAAGAACACATCGGGAATGTTGCTGGATATTAAAGTACCCAGCTACATCGGTAACAGCGGTCCTGTTGGCAATATTGCCAAATTAGAAAACACAGGTGTTGAATTAGAATTGGGTTTTGATAAGAAAATAGGCGCATTATCTTTCAATTTAGCGGGTAATGTCTCTTATATCTCTAACAAAGTAACTGATTTAGGTCCAGACAAGAAGTTCTTAGGCGGACAGACATTCAGTCCACAAGGCTTAGAGATTACACGTACGACTGTTGGGGAGCCGATTGGTTTCTTCTTTGGCTATCAAACACAAGGCATTTTCCAAAACCAAGCTGAAGTCAATAGTTATAAAAATAAAGATGGCAAAACGATTCAACCCAATGCCAAACCGGGCGATTTCCGCTTTGCAGACATCAACGGCGATGGCATCATCAATGCCGACGACCGCACTAAAATTGGTGACCCGACACCGAACTTGACTTACGGTTTCAATTTCAGTGTAGCTGCACACGGTTTCGATTTATTGTTGTTTGGTCAAGGTGTCAGTGGCAATCAAGTGTTCAAAGCGACTCGCCGCTTCGATTTGCAAATGGCAAATATGACAGCCGATGCACTCGGACGTTGGACAGGCGAAGGCACATCAAACACTTATCCACGCCTCGCAATGGACGACCCAAACAAGAATTTTAGCCGCAGTTCTGATTTTTATGTTGAAAGCGGAGCCTATTTTCGCATCAAGACTTTGCAATTGGGTTACACAGTACCCCTCAGTATTATGTCGAAAGTAGGCTTAACACGATTCCGTGTCTATGTTTCTGCCAATAACTTGGCAACGTTAACAAAATACACAGGTTACGACCCAGAGATTGGCGGTGGCAGTTTCGGCGTTGATAGAGGGTTTTATCCGCAAGCACGCTCGTTTATGTTTGGGTTGAGCGCAGCATTCTAAAGCCAGGCTTAAGTATCCATTAATCTTAGGAAGATTTAAAATCTTCCTAAGATTATAACCACAATCAGTCAAAATGAATAGCCAACCTATTAAAATGAATCATTGTCTATTGAAAATGACAAGTTATTGAATCAAAATAAGCCGTTAGCTATTCAAAACGATAGGCTTTTGAGTTAAAATAAGCCGTTAGCTTTTCAAAACGATAGGCTTTTGAATCAAAATAAGCTATTGGCTATTCAAAATGATTGGTTGTTGAGTTAAAATGATTAGTCAAGCATCTTGAAAAAATGAATCTTTAAATCTAAAAGAAAGATAAAAATGAAAAAATATAAAATCGGTATTATTCTCATCGCCCTCTTGGGTACGGTGTCTTGCTCAAAAGACATCATTGACTTGAGTCCACGCGGTACTAAGCTCGAAAACAATTTCTACAAAACAGAAGCTGAACTATTTCAAGGCTTGGTCGCCGCTTATGACCCACTCGGTTATGCGACCAATTTGACCATGAAAACAGGTTTGCTCAATGCCGCCAGTGACGACACGCACGCTGGTGGTTCAGATGCGTCTGACCAACCGAATTGGGTGGCGTATGACAAATTCACGATGGACCCCAATTTGGGACCACAAGCGGGTTTATGGTCTAAAAACTACGTCGGTATCTATCGTGCCAACTTGGTGATTGAAAAAGCAGAAGGTGCGATACCTGACTTAACTGCTGATAAAAAAGCTCGTTATGTTGCGGAAGCGAAGTTCTTACGCGCTTATTTCTACTTCGATTTGGTACGTTGGTTTGGCAATGTGCCTTTGATTACTGTCACGCCTGGAGCAGATGCCATCTACAAACAGACGCAAGCAACGCCTGCCCAAGTCTATGCACAGATTGAAAAGGATTTGAAAGACGCTGTTGCAACGACGCAACTACCAGAGACGCTATCTGCTGCCGAATTAGGACGCATCACCAAAGGTGCGGCAAAAGCATTGCTTGCAAAAGCGATTTTATTTCAAAACAATACAGCTCGGATGGGTGAAGCCGCAACGCTTCTTGAGGAAATCATCAACTCTAATGTTTATGCACTCGAAAAAACCTTCTCGGATATATTCAAACCCGATAACAAGTTCGGCAAAGAATCCATTTTTGAAGTTTATCATTCAGGCAACCGTCAAGGCGACTGGGGCTTTGGTCCCGATGGCAACGAAGGCAATATTGATGTGCAGTTTTGTGGTATGCGTGATTATGTCGGTCCGACTTATGGCACAGGCTGGAGTTTCTGTCCTGTTTCATTGGATTTGGTCAATTTCATGAAGACTGACCCTCGCTTTGACGCGACAATTATTGATGGTAAAGCCCTTAAAGCATCGGGTGCTTCTTATACTGTGGGGTATCAGAACACAGATTATTTTATGAAGAAACTCGCACCTTTGGCAAAATTCAAAGCCACATCGGGCGAACCTGCCTTGAATTGGCCTTACAACACCATCGAGATACGCTTGGCGGATGTTCTATTGATGGCGGCGGAATGTTTCAATCGCAGTGGCAACGATGCAAAGGCACAGACCTATTTGAACCGTGTACGGACGCGTGTGCTATTGCCTTCAAAAACAACCACAGGCGCAACCTTACTTCAAGATATTTATGATGAACGCCGCATGGAGTTAGCAACTGAAGGGATGCGCTTCTGGGATTTACAGCGTACAGGTAAGGCAGCTACTATTTTAGCTGGGCAAGGTTATAAAACAGGCAAGCATGAGTATTTGCCAATCCCACAAAGCGAAATAGATATTATGCAAGGTGGTTTTAAACAGAACCCAGGGTATTAGTTTTGAGAGGACGCGGTTTGAACCAATCTTAGGAAGATTTAAAATCTTCCTAAGATTATTGAAAATCACCCCCTCAGTATTTCAATAAAAAACAATTCAAATAATCAATATAAATCAATGGTTATGATAAAGATACAATTCCTAAGATACTTCGCTGCGGTAGCTTTTATCGCTGTTTTCATGGCTTGCGAACCACAGGTAGATGATAAAGTAGATATTGGCAGTGTACCCACTGCCGCTTTCGATGTGACACCGACATCGAATCCAAACAAATTCACATTGACCAATAAATCTACCGGTACATTTTTGTACAAATGGGATTTAGGCGATGGCTCAACGGCTGATAGTACCGTCGTTTTGGCGACTTACCCACGTAAAGGCACTTACAAAGTGACGTTAAATGCCTTCGGTAAAGGTGGTTATGGCTCAGCCTCTAAAGATATCGTTGTCGCACAAGACGACCCAACAGCTTGCACAGGTAATATAAAACTATTGACCGGGTGTGGAACAAAAACATGGAAGTTGGCACCAGAGGCAGGTGCCTTATGGGTGGGTCCTGATGCCACTTTTGGTACAACTTGGTGGGGGATTCCTGCGGGTGATTTACCTGTCCGTTCTTGTCAATTCAATGACGAGTACATATTCAGCAGTAATGGTACATTCAAATACGATGGTAAAGGTGACTTTTGGGCGGATAGTGACAACAATGGTAATATCTTTCCAGCAGGGTTGGGTCTTTCAGTCGGTTGTCAGCCCATTTCAGCTATGCCAACGGCGTATAAAGCTTGGGGGGATTCAAGTCCACGCACATTTACGATTAACAATACAGAACTTAAACTCATCGGCTTGGGTGCATTTATCGGGCTTTACAAGGTCGGAAATGGTGCGGAAGTTATGGTACCACAGCAGTCGGTCACTTACACCATCAAGGAATTGACGGCTACGCGCATGGTGATTTATATTAACTTTGGTCCTGGAATATGGCGATTCACGTTGGTTTCTGCTTGATTACAACCAATAAGTTGATTTTAGGCATCAAGGGAACACGTTACTGAGGGGTTGTTATAAAATACACAGTCGCTTACGCGACAGAGACTTAGACGCATTTTATTGTCGCGTCAGCGACTACGTATTTGTAACAATGAATAATGTACTTTTTCTCTTGATTTGTAGATTCAATCTATTCTGTTGAACTGTCACGATACCCCAAATACACAATACCGTAATCTTAATAATTAAAAACACCAATAATGAAAAGAATTATTTATAGTCTGTTTATCATCAGTTTATTGTGGGGTTGCAAAGGGAAAGAACAACCCATCACACCGACAGAGCCGCCAACCCTGTCAATCAGCAGTATTGCCCTTTTTGAAGGTGACGCGGGGACAACCAATTTCTCTTTTAAGGTTTACCTAAGTCGCGCGACGGACCAAACCGTGACAGTTGATTTCGCCACAGTTGATGGAACAGGTGGCGCAGGTACGGATTACACTACAAAAG
>JANMJN010001194.1:0-2336 GCA_031371355.1 Saprospiraceae bacterium | reverse complement strand
ACTTTCTGGTAAATGGAAATTTGTCAGCGTTACAACCGAAGATACATTCCACAAAACAGGCGCTAAATTCATCAATAAAAGAGCAAGTGCTTGTATCGGCTACAACGGTGGCGTTCAATATTTTATTGATAATAAACAACTGACATGTCAAATGTGCTACGAATTGAAGCAAGGTACTGAGGGGGTTGAAATTATGGTTGACAAAGAAAATCAAAGTCCATTTTGTCAAGAGTCTTTTC
The DNA here is from genome assembly GCA_031371355.1 of Saprospiraceae bacterium. Lineage (GTDB taxonomy): Bacteria > Bacteroidota > Bacteroidia > Chitinophagales > Saprospiraceae > JAAFJT01. The sequence goes on along the minus strand of JANMJN010001194.1, from coordinate 2,097 downwards.
AAAGTGGACAACTTCTTTGTGCCGGTGATTCGCTTGTTGTGACCAGCAGAGATTCATTTATTATCAAAAAAACGCTTTATCGCCGTATGAATGACGATGGTACACTTAAAGTCAAGTAATCCTTGTAGAGACGCAAAACCTTGCGTCTCTACATTGTTTTAAAATAGATGACAACATGAAAATCAAATTTAAGTATGCATATTGAAATTGACTTTTTGCGCTTCAAAAGCAGCCTGAAAATGCAAAAAAATAAGGCGGGTAAAATTGAAGTATATGACATTGTTAGAAAGAAATATGTCATCTTGCAGCCTGAAGAGTTGGTACGTCAATTGGTCATTCACTATTTGATTTCAGAAAAAAACGCCCCCCTCAGTAAAATACGCATAGAAAAGGGATTGACAGTCAATGAGTTGATGAAACGTTGCGATATTTTAATTTATGATAAACATATTCAACCCTATTTTCTCGTTGAATGCAAATCGGCGAATGTACGCATTGACCAAACGACTTTTAACCAAATCGCTCGTTACAATTTGCCGCTTCAAGTGCCGTATTTATTGGTGACAAACGGCTTGTCCACGTATTGTTGTAAAATAAATCAGGACAAAACAGGCTGGCAGTTTTTGACCGAAATACCACAATTTTAAAAACACTTAATTATGCAAAAAGATAAAATTCTCATCATCGGTTCAAACGGGCAAATTGGTTCGGTATTGACCAAAACCCTGAGACAAAAATTCGGACATGACAATGTTATTGCTTCCGACCAACATTTACCCATTGACGGCAACAATTATCTGCCATTTGAAATCCTTGACCCAACTGATTCCGCTAAATTGGCGTACATCGTTGAGCGGTATCGCATCAATCATATTTATCATTTGGCAGCGATAATGTCTGGTAAAAGCGAATTAAACCCTTTAGAAACCTGGAATGTCAACATGGATGGCTTGTTTAATGTCCTCGAAGCGGCGCGTCACCACAAAGTTAAGAAGGTCTTTTTCCCGTCCACAATTGCCGTTTTTGGTTCAAATACCCCACGCGTCAACACACCACAAGATACGATTCGGACACCCGAAACCGTCTATGGTATGTCAAAGGTAGCAGGCGAAAATTGGTGTAGTTATTACAATAAAAGATACGGTGTGGATGTACGAGGTATTCGATTTTCAGGCATAATCAGTCATCAAACGACTTCGAGTGGTAATGCGACGGATTATGCGATTGATATTTTTCACAAAGCCCTTAAAAATGAACCGTTTGAATGTTATCTGAAATCGAACACCCGTTTGCCCCTGATATATATGGACGATGCAATTCGTGCCATCATGGAACTCATGGAAGCACCCGCTCAAAATATAACGATTCGCAGCAGCTACAATATTGCAGGTATATCTTGTTCACCAACAGAAATTTATAATGAAATAAAAAAACACATACCTAATTTCAAAATAATCAACAAGCCTGATTTTCGCCAAGCCATAGCCGATACGTTTCCTGAAAGTTTGGACGATTCCATCGCTCAAAAAGATTGGAACTGGACCCCTCAGTATGATTTGCCTAAAATAGTAGAAGATATGTTGATGCATTTGAAGAGAGAGTATCAACAGTAATAAATGTTAAATTTCAGTAAAATATATATACTTTAAAAACAATAGTTTAGCTTTGTAACCGATACGCTGTTTTTGTGAACTTCAAAATCAATATAAGATGAAACTGTATGTTAAAACCATTTTAATTTTCTTTTTTCCTTTCATTGCTCAAAGCCAATCCATTGAACGGCAATTCGTTTCTTCTGTTGGCAATTATGCAGAAAATACCAACGGCTCATTGAGTTATACAGTTGGAGAACCCATTACTGTTTTGGGTACTGACGGCACAAAATCTCTATTACAAGGATTTCAACAACCAACTTATTCGCCAAGAACGTCCATCAATTCAAGCAATTCGGAATATGACTGTAAGTTTGTTTTTTACCCTAATCCAATAGCAGAAATCATTCATGTGGAAACATTGGTACAAGGCGAAACCTTCGAAATATTTGATACAAATGGCAAAAATTATGGTCTATTCAATAAGTTGAACGGCAATCTAAAT
>JANMJN010001190.1:0-1606 GCA_031371355.1 Saprospiraceae bacterium | reverse complement strand
AAATTGTAGTCGCCACCATATTCAATTTGCACATTATTGACATAATTATTATAAAAAAGACAGTTTTCTGCCGTAATATTCGCATGAATAGCTAAAAGCCCACTCGAAGCGGTGTTGTAAACTTTACAGGATTTCAAGGATAAACCCGCTGCCGAGTCCACCCGAATACCTACGCGAGAGTTTCGAATTATGGTATTTGTCATCGCATTGCCTTGACTGCGTTGCGCCAAAATAATGCCCGTCCATTGGTCAATTTCGTCCACAAATTCTTTTTCTAAACGGTCACTCTCGATGATAACAGGTTTATCTGGCGTTCCTTCTGAAATGATTTTAGCATTGTCAAACACGTATAATATACCATCTCGATAGACAACAGAGTCTTGTGTCCTCACTATGCCGCCATGCACATATATATGTGTACCCGCAGGAAGGCGTAAAGTACCATTCGCAATACCTAAAATGCCATAAATAACGTAAGGTTTTTTGTCGTTCCAAACAACTTCACCGCTACCGCAATCCAAAACATACTGTTTTCCAAAAGCATAGCGATTCGGCACATAGTTCGCATTCTGACCCCAGGCTTCAATGACAACGGTTTGCGTATTGCCATTGGTTTCAAAAACGAGATTTTCGGCAATCACAAAGGGGCTGGTACTGAGGGGGGCATTCGGATTGATGGTCACTTCGGCAAAAACATAAATCGAATCATTGGCTGGAATTTCAACATTGGTGAAACTTCTGCCTGAAATGCCGTCAATATTGAGATTAAAAACGGCGGATGTTTTATTTGCCAAAGAAATTTTAGAAATCTTTATCGGTTTATTATTGGTATTAAACACCTTAATATAACGTGTCGCCGAGCCAATACTTGTGAAAACAGTATCAAAACGAAGCGTATCGCTTGAAAAACGGAGCTTTGCACCCGCATCCGTCGTAAAACTATCATCTTTGCGACAAGCGATAAAAGTGAAAACAAGGGCAACAAAGATGAGCGTTGCGTATTTTATTTTTGCGTGTGAAAACATAATTAAATGATAAGTAATAAGTAAAAGTTGTCCTGTCCTGAAATAGGTTGACCCCAGTAAATGAAAAATACGATGCCAAAAAGGATGCAAAAGTAAGCAATACAAATCACTGCACAACTGTCCACTTTCCAATATCAGCTATCATCGACTAATCTGTTACGATTTTGTGAGAAAAACGCTTTTTCTTTGCGTAAAATTCTAACTATTTTGAAAAATAAGCCCATCATTGACATCATCATTCCCGCATACAACGAGGAAAAATCTATTCTACACGTTATTAACGATATTCCAAAGGATTGGGTTCGTGACATCATCGTTTGTAATAATGCTTCTACTGACCAAACTGCAGAAGTAGCGAAAGCGCATGGTGCAACAGTCGTCCACCAATCCTTGAAAGGTTATGGCAACGCTTGTTTGGCTGGTATGGCTTACGTCGCTGCGAAATCTGAAAAGCCCGACATCATCGTTTTTCTCGACGGTGATTACAGCGATCATCCCGAGGAATTGCCTCTGGTTGTTGCGCCGATTACTGAGGGGGTCGCCGATTTGGTTATTGGTTCAAGAGCAACAGGCAATCGAGA
>JANMJN010001177.1:0-2304 GCA_031371355.1 Saprospiraceae bacterium | reverse complement strand
CTCTATTTTGCCTTCTTCTTTACCTTCTATCTTACCTTCTATCTTACCTTCAGCTCTGCCCTCTTCTTTATACATACTTTTCACGACTTCGCCTTGCTCTTTGTTTTTGGCTTCCATTAATTCTGTTGGGCTCAATTTGTGAAAATCAATCAAATCAGCAGCTCTTTTGACACCCATATTATTCAAATTGATATTAGGTCTTTCAGGGCTATGGATAGATTGATAGAACAAATCTAACCAATCCCTAATTTGGGCAGGTGTGTCTGGTTCAGGATGATTCGGATTTAAACAGACCATTTGATGCCCATAAATAGGAATATCTTTGCCCTGTAAGTTCTTTGAACAAAATTTGGTGACAATAACCTCTTCTTTAACGGCTTCTCCTGTTAAATCATTGAATTTGTAAGGTAAAGTCATCACGACAATCATATAGACCGTTTGACCAACTTTATACTTGTTGGCATTTTTTTGCTGCTCTGCTACTAACATCTGCAAATAGTGCATAAAACGGTCAAAATTATAATCATATTGAGCACGTTGAAGCTCTATCGCAAAACGCTTATCGAGTGTTTCTGCAAATATGTCTAATTTAAAATCAACATAGCCGATAGGCGGTGTAAATTTCTTTTCTGTTTCTATAACACCTACTTCTACGTCGAGACCCAATATGTCCTTGACAAAATGCTCAAAGACAAACTTGTCGGTAAAAGCCTTTTTAAAAATAACTTCATTGTCTAAGCTGCCTAACATAGTTTTCTTATTTTAATGTTAAGAATAATAACTGAATTAGGGGTTTTTGGTTAGACAAAGCTACAAATATTAAGCAAAAAACTCTTACTTTTGTAAAAAAATAGCTAATGGACATGTTAAAAACACCGTTAAATGAACCACAGTTAGAACTGTTAAAAATGTTTTCGTCCAATATCTCCGAGAAAGAATGGCTCGAAATCAAACGACTTATTGTGCGATATTTTGCTAAAAAAGCGATGAACTCTGCCAATGAGGTCTGGGATAAAAACAACTGGACTGCCGAAGATGAACAACGAATGCTTGAAACACATAGGGGAACGCCTTATCAACAGGTCGACTGATACGCCTTAACAGGTTTGACCCAAGCAAAATATCGAAAGGACTCACAGATTATTATCTTTCTTGATTTCCAGAACAAAATCAACAGTTGTGCTAAAATCTTCTGCGATTTCTTCCATCGTCAATCGTCCTCTTTCTAAGGCTTTTATTATTCCTTTTATCTTTTCCTTTGCTGCGCCTTCATCAAAAGCTGTATCTATCACATTTTTCAGATCGCGATACGATTTCAAACTATCTTCATATCGTTCTTTTTCTTCGGGACTGAATTTCGCTATTTCAGAGGTCTCAAATAATCGCTCAAATATCTTTTCTTGTAATTTACTCGGACGTTTGGTTAAATCCGTAAAAGAATTGATATATTTCTCCGTTACTGTCATTTTTATCGATTTTAGCTGACAAAAATAACCCTTTTATCCAACTTTCTTTTTATTTTTTGGACTAAATATGCCCAAAACCCTTACTTTTGTAAAAAATAATACGTTATGACGCATTTTTCTAAAATAACAGAATTGGTTCGATTTGATTGGTTTATCAAATATATGTTCCGTGATAAATCCGATTTTGAAATCCTCGAAGGCTTTTTGAGTGAATTATTCAAAGAAGACATTACCATTTTGCAAATCTTGGAGAGCGAAAGCAATAAGACGAAAAAAAAAGATAAATTCAATCGCGTGGATATTATGGTTAAAAACGCGAAAGAAGAATTAATCATTGTCGAAGTGCAAAACAACGATGAATACGATTATTTGCAACGGATTTTATACGGAACGTCAAAAACAATTGTCGAAAATATCGTCCAAGGAGAGCCTTATTCCCTTGTAAAAAAATATTGTCCGTTAGTGTTGTTTATTTCAGAGTTGGACAAGGTGAAGACTATATTTATCATGGCACAACCGCTTTTAAAGGTATTCATTTACACGACGAATTGGTGCTATCACAAGAACAAATTGACTTATTTGGCAAGCACAAACCTCAAGAATTATATCCTGAATATTATTTGATAAAAGCGGGTGATTTCAACGAAAATGCGATTAACGATACCTTAGATGAATGGGTCTTTTTTTTGAAAACAGGTACGGTTAAAGACGATTTTAAAGCAAAAGGTATTGTTAAAGCCAAACAAAAATTAGAAGTTGCCAAACTGTCTAAAAACAAAAGAGCCGCTTACGAAAGAGATATGAAATATGCCCGAGATGAAGCAAGTTGGGCTTATAC
>JANMJN010001175.1:0-3184 GCA_031371355.1 Saprospiraceae bacterium | reverse complement strand
CTGGACGGTAAATCGCTCTGTCCAAAAAGAACTGCGTTTGTGTTACGAGGTGATTTTCTGGACGATAGGAATAATTAGAAAAACCATCGCCAGTAATGAGTGAATCCTTTCCATAGATGAATTTTGTTGTAAAATATTTATCCTTAGGCAAACGTGAATACACGAATCCATTGCGGTCACTGACAGTTGAACCAATTTTGACCTTATCTTCTAAACGTGTTTTAGGATTATAACGATTCTCCCAAAACTCAACCGTTACACCTGCTAACGGCGCGCCAGTGGAACGATCGAGTACGACAAACTCATTGGGTTCGTCGGCACTCGTCCTTTGCCAATAAGCGATATTGGAGACATTAAACATTGTGTAACTGACTTTACCGCTATTTTTAAGGGCATATTTATCGTTGTCAGAAGTCAAAATGAGGTATGTACCATTGGGTAATTTGTCTATTTTGATTTCAGTCGTATGTGGGTTATAATCACCATCATTAGGCAATTTTATGTTGCCTTTTTTGAGAACGGGAAGGCTGTTATAATACTTCAAACGCTCTTGTTCGTCCTTGAAATCACGCCGATTTGTTCGTTCATATAGCCTAATGATTTTGTAATATATAGAATCCAAATTCTTGAAATGTACAGACGACAAAATGGCTTTGTTTGGCAGATTGACCTCTTCAATTTTAAAATCTACTGAGGGGGTCGTAATCTCGTCAATGAGGGCACGACAAGCCGCCGAACCGTAGGCTTTAGGGTATTTTTGGAGGGCTTCTTTGGCAATATCGAGGGCTTTTTTGTTGTCAAATTTGCCAATATTTTCTGGGTTGGGTTTCCAATTTGATGCTTTATTGCGGTAATGTTGTGCTATTTTCAAGGAAATCTCTGCATAAGCCGCATTATTTGCATAATTGCTTCGCAAACCTTCAAGGCTTTTGATATATAAATCATCTTTGTTGGACATCACTGCGTTTTGATGCACAAATGACAACCTTTTTAAGTCTGCATCAATCAATGCCGTTGGGTTTTCATCTTTTACATGGAAACGTAGGACTTCTTGCATGAGTCTTAAAGTCCACAACTTCATCGAAGAAGAATCACGACTTTCTAAATTAATAGCAACGAATTGTTCAACACGCCCAAACAAGGCATCATTGTCTAATTCAAACGTATAACTTGGTTTAGATAAATACGTTTTTTCATCCATGAAAAAATCAATCGCCCGATGAGCTAAAAAATCAAAAAGTACAGGTCTGCGCTCGTCTGAACCCTCCCGATTTTCTCGGGATGTTCCATCAGTCGTAATGGCATCAAAAACCTTAATAGCCACCTCCTTTGAACGGTTATCGTTGACACTTAACCGATAGAGTAGGGCGGCTTCATCGGATAGTTGCTGCATTGTCCAAGTCCGAATGTCATCTGTTTTGAAACCCGAAGTAGTTGTACGGTCGCGTAATTTCCAGATATTATTGTCCAAATACCGAGCATACATTTCGGCAAGCATGGACTGCAATATTTGTTTGGTCGGAAATTCCGCTTTTTCCATATCGCTGTGCATGCCATTGACGGCTTTAACAAAGCCATCTTCTTCCAATTCTGACACGTATTTTGCCTGATAAATAAGGCATTTGATGAGTTGCGAAGGATTGCCGTCTTTTTTAGATTTAGCTAACAGGTCTTCTACTTTTTGAAGCGCAGATTTAGGTAAACCTTGTCCTTCGAGGATGGAAATTTCTTTCCATTCCTTAGCGTAATCATCGGTTCTAAATTTCATGTTTTGAGCATTGAGACCGCCTAAGAGCATAAGTAGGGGGAGAATAAAAATGAATTTTTTCATAAGATAAATGACTTCGTTAAAAAATAACTTGCCTTCGGGCTTTTGGATTTTAAACGTTCAATAAAGGTTTTGTTGTTACATTATGACTAAGATTCCTTAAATTGTTACGACTAATCTGATTATTCTTAGCTATTTATAAAGATGCAAATAAGGAAGTTTTGGCAGGTAATACGGTTATGGTTAACATTCTTTTAACTTTTTCTACGTTTTCCAACAAAGCTAAGCATAAACAATGCCTTTTTTAGCATCGACTAGATAAAAATTTGGTTTTGTATATTTATTCAAATAAACGCATATTTGACAGGGTTTGTATTGTCATTCATTTTCATTCTTTTTTCGCTCACCTTATAATGGCATGGATTTGGCTTCATTCTGTCAATTGTAGATACATCTCATAAGATATATTCATGTTTTCATTACTATGTGAAATAATAAACTCATAACTAACAGACTCATTCAATGAGAAAACTTTATTTGAAACCATTAATCCTTACCCTCCTCTGTGCTTTATTTATCTCCCCACTATTGGCACAAAACAATAATCTGAAAGTCGCTTTCAAAGATGCTGCCTCTGCACCACGTAACTTAAACGTATGCGGTGACGAAGCAACATTGACAATGACCGTCGCTACTGAGGGGGCTTTGTCAGCCACACGGCGCAACATTTCGGCTACTTTAAAACTCTTTAAAGGCGTTCAATTTGTCCGTTTTAATGCAGCTGGCACGTCAGCAGGCGTTAATTTGAGTACCTCCAATAGCGGTGGTGCGGCATTTACCTTGCCAGACTTGACTCCTGTGAGTGGCACGTCCTTCGTCAATATCAGCTATGTTATTCGCGTAAATTGTGAATATACGGATACCCTGACGCGGAATGATTTGATTGATGTCAAAGACTCGTGGGATTTTCGCTACGATTTGGGTACTTCTTCAGGTCTGACAGAATCAGATTTTTCAACGCCATACCGTGACCAAATCAAGGTACCGTTTTTCACAGTGTCTGTGTCCAATAACGCAACGGCGGCTCGTGTCGGTCAATGTTTTCAAAGAACAATTCTGATTAATAACTCAGGTCTTGATGGTTATATCAAGGGCTTTGAGTATAAAAATACGCAAGGTGCAGGCGTTTCTGTCCAAAGCATGAGCATTAATGGGCAGACTGTTACCATGACGAAAACGCCTGTTTTCAATTTAGCAGGTGACACATCTATTGCTGTAACGGTACCTGCTGCCATTTTTGCTTTCAACACACGTGGTCCTTCGTTGCCCGCAAACGGTGATTTACTTTTTGACCCAAATGAAACTGTTACCATCGTAGAAAACTTTTGCCTTGTCAATTGTAACAAATCACGTATA
>JANMJN010001340.1:0-4571 GCA_031371355.1 Saprospiraceae bacterium | reverse complement strand
AAGTCTGGAAAATCCATCATCACATCATTCAGCCTCATATCGAGCATTTTATTGAGAATAAAACCCACATCACCATCCTCCCGATGTTCTGTGATGAGGACAACAGAACGCCGAAAATGTGGGTCGAGCATAAAAGGCTCGGCAATGATTATTTTACCCGTTTTTACTTGATTGTTAATTGTCATGTCGTGATTCGTGATTCGTGATTCGGTACTCGGAGATTCGGTACTCGGAGATTCGGTACTTGGGGATTCGGTACTTGGAGGATTCGAGTACCGAATATCCGAATCACGAATACCGAGTACCGAATATCCGAATACCGAATCAAAGTGCTTCTGTTACCAAGTTTCTATCAATTTGGGCAAACATACCCCTCAGTGTTTTGCCGTTGCCGCCAACTTCTATGACGCTGGTCACCCCGTCTTCAAGCATATTGCGCATGATTTGCGTCCAACGAACAGGTGCAGTCAACTGTTTTATCAAATTTTCGCGGATGACCGAGGGGTTTCGATGTTTCCCTGCATCCACGTTTTGATAAAGCCAACAGCTAGGTTCATTAATTTCAGTATTTTCAATCGCTGCACGCAACTCGTCTTCAGCAGGTTTCATCAAAGGGGAATGAAAAGCACCACCGACAGGTAAAACCAAAGCACGTTTTGCTCCAACCGCCTTTAATCTTTCACACGCCTCATTCACGCCAGCGATTGAACCACTAATGACCAATTGTCCGGGACAATTATAGTTAGCAGGAACGACAATGGCATTAATATCGGCACAAATTTCTTCAATTTTTTCATCTGCCAAACCTAAAATAGCTGCCATTGTACTCGGTTCTGCTTCGCAAGCCTTTTGCATTGCCATGGCACGCTTTTGTACCAATTTCAAACCATCTTCAAAACTCATGCCGCCCGCAGCCACAAGGGCAGAAAACTCTCCTAAAGAATGTCCCGCAACACAATCGGGCTGAAACGTTTCACCTGCCATTTTAGCTTTTATAACCGAATGGAGGAAAACAGAGGGTTGCGTGATACGTGTTTGTTTCAACTCTTCGGCAGTTCCTGTAAACATAACATCACTGATGCGGTAGCCGAGTATATCATTAGCTTGCTCAAAAAGGTCTTTTGCCATTGGCGAATTTTCATACAGGTCTTTTCCCATACCCTCAAATTGCGCAGCTTGACCTGGAAATACGTAGGCTTTTTTCATTTTCTTTATTCGTTAATTGTTATTAGTTGATTCTTCAATTGATACCCCTCAGTATGAGACATCAAATTTCGACAAAAATATAAAAATCTTGTAACCCGAGCATAATTTTATAAAATATGTCGAAACGTTAGGTTGATTCTCGGTTTCGTTCGACGGAGTTCTTTGGGAACAGCGTGTTGCCAATGATGCTGCATTGCTCCTGCCATGATAAGTAGTGAACCATGCGTTAATAACAATTCATGCTTGACCATTTTATCATCCTTTATACGAAATAAAAAACGCCGACTTTCACCAAAATTGACCGAAGCAATCAATGGATTCTTGCCCAATGCCACTTCATTGTCTTGATGCCAGCCCATAGAATCCTTGCCATTTCGGTATAAGTTGCATAAAACACTGTTAAAAATAACATTATTTTGCGGAAATAAAAAATCATCTGAAGTCGCTTTTTGTAAAAATTTTTCGATTTCTGTTTTTAAAAAAAAAAGCGACTCATGCCAAGGCAATGGTTCTTGTTTTTTCCCTGAATAGGTATAAGATTTGCCCTCATCGCCATACCAAGCAGACAGCCTCGGTTCTAATATTCGTTTACTGAACATCGTAATTTCACCTTGTTGCCATTCAATATGATGCGACAAAACCGATAATAATTGGTCTGATACTGAGGAGGTAAAAAAGTGTTCGATGAAGACAATTTTAGCATCAATGAGTTCAATATTTTGTTGGAAATCAAACATTTATAAACTTTAAATTTTGGACAAATTGCTTTACAATATATGGTTTTTGCAAAATTTAAGGTGCGAACCATAACAAAATCAAAAAAATTTCTATTTCTCAAAAAATATTAAGACATTTAGAGGTCAAAAAAAAACCTATGAACTATCGACAAACCTAATGTTAAACAATTATTCAATCTGTGAAATTTTAGAATTCAAAATAACTAAATTATGACAAAACAAATCAAAGTTAGATTCGGACAAGGCGATATGGTGCTGACTAAAAGTACAAAATACGTAGGTATCCGCAAATCTCAATCAAACACACGCAGTTTAATGGATGAATCACCACTTGATGCAGAAATCAAGAAGGTCAGACATCCGCACCTTGGCGGCTTTGAAGTTGTCACAGTAAACAAACAAAAAAGTGAAAAGTTGGACGACAAAAAAGCACTCATACGCTCTCTTGATGAGGTTGAACTTGTTACAAATGTCTATCACATTCCTGGTAGCGAAAAACCACTTGTTCCAACAGGCAGTATCTATATTCAGTTTGCCAACAACGTTTCCCAAGATGCTCAATTGGCGATTCTCAATGAATTACACCTTGCCTTGAAGGAACGCCGAACTGATTCAAAATTAGTCGCTCAATGTACCCCTCAGTCAACGAACCCAGTGACAGCTGCCATTGCTTTGGGCGAAAAAGCAGAGGTTAAATGGGCTGAACCAGATATGGATGCCGAAGTGGATCATTATGCTTATACCAACCCACAGGCAAGTCTGATGGGTCAAATGTGGCATTTGCAAAATAGTGGACGTATCCCAGACAATGCCCAAGTGCGCATGAAACCCGGAGCTGATGCAAAAGTCGTTGACGCATGGAAAATCTTGGACGGTTACGGCAATCCAAATATCGTTGTTGCGGTCATTGACAATGGCTTCGATATTTCGCATCCCGACCTCAATACTAAAATCGTCCGCCCTTGGGATTTGTGGAATGGCTCAACACAATTGCGGGCGGGTGATACTTCTTTCACCCATGGTACACCGTGTGCAGGAGTAGCTATTGCACCTCAAACGGGCGGTATGTGTGGCTCAGCTCCCGCTGCACGTTTCATGCCTGTTTCTGGCACAGGTTTCAGCATTGAAAGCACTGAGGCAATGTTCAATTATGTTATTCGCAATGGTGCAGATGTTGTAAGTTGTTCCTGGGGAACGGTCGAAAATGGCTATCAACTCAGCTCTGATAAAATTGCGGCTATTTCAAAAGCAGCCCGTGATGGACGAAATGGCAAAGGTTGTGTAATTTGTTATGCGGCTGGCAACGAAGGGGTGGATTATCTCAATTTTTATGCGCAACACCCTGATGTTATATCAGTAGGTGCGTCAACAAGCGATGACGATCATGCAGATTATTCAAATACAGGTCCGCAACTTGATATTGTTGCACCCTCAAACGGTTCTTGGCCTATTTTATCGGCAAGAGCGTATTGGGACGAAGGCATTCCTGGCGAAGTCGGTGCAGCAAGATGGTATTATGGCGATGGCATTGACCGTGGCAGCAGATATCAACATTTTGGTGGTACGAGTTCTGCTACGCCTTTAGTAGCAGGTATTTGCGCTTTGATTTTATCCGCCAATCCAAACTTAACTGCCCGAGAAGTGAAAGACATTGTTCGAGCAACGGCTGATAAAATTGGTTCACCAAGCGAATATAACAATGGACGTTCTGTGAGATATGGTTATGGACGTATTAACGCAGCGAGAGCCGTAACTGAAGCACTGCGTCGTGCTGGAAAAACGACAACTGGTTCAACTTCTGGTTCAACCTCTGGCTCATCTTCTGGAACAAGCAGCACTTCAACCCCTTCGGGCAGTCCATCAGGTTCTGGGCTATTTCGCTATGGTACAAATGCACGTTTGGCAGGTCGAGGTTTTTCTGTTCAAGCGGGCAGCTTCAACCAATGGACAAGTGTTTTGAATACAGCACCCGGTTTAGAGTCGCGGTTCAAACAACCTGCATTGATTCACGTTTCAGGCTCGACACCTACGACCATGATGTACCGTGTTCTCATGGGTCAATTCAATACGTTGGGTGATGCGAGTCGTTTTTTAACAATTTTGAAAGCTGCTGGCATTGCTGGATTTGTCCGTGATTTGAATAGTTTGGGCTAGTCATTTTCTTGGAAAACATAAACGGCTAAACAATTGACTGACAATTGTTTAGCCGTTTTTTTATGCTTTTACTGAGGGGGTATTCATTTTTTATATGAAAGATTTATCACTAAGCAACACCCTATACTTCAATAAATAAATGTATACCTGTTGTTAAAAAATAGCCTAATTTGGGTTTTCGCCTTGAGTTCAGGCATTTGGTTTTTAAGTATAATAAATAAAAACGCTATTGTGTGATTATCAATGCAATGAACAACAATAAAATTTTAATACTAGGAATAAGAGATGTCACTAAAATAGAAACTTACAGAAAAACTAAGGCTGATACTGAATCTATATTTGTGTAACAGTCAAAGCAAATAGTTTAATTCAAAAAGGACAAAGTGTTTTTCTGCTCTTTATTTAATACAATTCTATAAACAATTTTTAACTAATTAAAAAAGCAAAGTAAATGAAAAATTCAATCCAAGACTT
>JANMJN010001339.1:0-1898 GCA_031371355.1 Saprospiraceae bacterium | reverse complement strand
TTTTACAGCGCATAAAATGTATGGACCAAAAGGCGTTGGTGCATTATTCGTCAACCGTATCAAGCCTCGTGTAAAGGTTACGGCTCAAATTGACGGTGGTGGTCACGAGCGCGGTATGCGTTCAGGTACGCTCAATGTGCCAGGCATCGTTGGTTTTGGCAAAGCGGCTGAAATTTGTATGCAGGACATGGAAAAAGACACCGCGAGTATTTCAAAATTGCGTGACCGTCTTGAAACAGAATTGATGAAAATTGAAGAAGTGACGATAAATGGCAATGTAAAAAGCCGTATGCCGCACGTGACGAATATGTCGTTCAAACACGTCGAAGGCGAAGGTTTGATGATGACTTTCAATCAAGAAATTGGTTTATCGTCGGGTTCTGCTTGTACTTCGGCTTCATTAGAGCCTTCTTATGTGTTGGTGGCAATGGGTTTGGGCGATGATTTGGCGCACTCTTCTTTGCGCTTTTCGTTGGGTCGTTTTACGACTGACGATGATATTGACTATACAATTGAAGCCATTACTAAGGGTGTAAACCACATGCGTGATTTGTCTCCGATTTGGGAAATGTACTTAGAAGGTGTAGATTTGACGCAAGTTGAGTGGTCAGAACACTAAAATACTGAGGGGGTTGTTTTTTCATTGATTATTCCATATATTTATCAAAATCTATTGACAATGAATGTTTTAGAACTAAAAGGTAGTATTATCGAACGGATTGCACAACTGCAAAATCCATCCCTTTTAGCGCATTTAGATTCAATCATCAAAGATTTTATTGAGTCCAACGGTCAAAATTGGCTCAAAGATTCCGAGGATAATGGTTTCACGCCCGAACAAATTGAGCATTTGCTCATGGTCGAAGCTGAATGTGACGACCCTAAGAATATGATGACTCATGAGGAGGTGATAAAGCAGATGGAATTATGGCGAAAACAGTAATTTGGAACAAACGTGCCTACATAAAAATAAACGTCCTTATTAATGTAATTAAACAATGTAAAAATGAGCAATTTGACAAGCAGAATTACTATTTCAGACGGCGTTTGCAACGGCAAACCAACCATCAGAGGTATGCGTATCACAGCTCAAACGATTTTAGAATTTATTTTGGCTGGTGATACAGACCATGATATTTTAGAAGCATATCCGGTTCTTGAAATTGAAGACATTGAAGCGGTGAAACAGTTTGCTTTGAATCTGATGAATAATAATTATTCAATAAGAGACATCAAAATAGCTGCTTAAACAATGGCAAAATATATCTTAGATGTAAACGTACCACAAAATATAAATATGTGGAAAAACGGAGATTTTGAATTTCAGATTCTTCGAAATCGGACAGCATCAGATGGTAGTATTTGGCAGTATGCTTTGGAAAACAACTTGACAATTGTTACAAAAGATGCCGATTTTTCAAATCGTATTATACAAACAACACCGCCTCCAAGAGTTATTCATTTGAGACTTTTCAACATGAAATTGTAAAGTTTTAAAGATTTTATTGAAACTCATTGGGAGATAATTGAACAACTAAGTGCAAAAAATAAATTAGTTAGCGTCTATATCAACAGATTTGAAACTATAAATTAAGATTTTTAAAAATAATAAATAAAAATACAATGGCATATTCAGAAAAAGTAATCGAACATTTTCACCATCCGCGCAATGTCGGTACACTTGATAAATCAAAAAAATCAGTCGGTACGGGACTTGTTGGTGCGCCTGAATGTGGTGACGTGATGCGTCTTCAAATTGAAGTGGATCAAGCAACGAACACTATCATTGACGCGAAGTTCAAGACTTTTGGTTGCGGTTCAGCCATCGCCTCGTCTTCTTTGGCGACAGAATGGCTCAAAGGCAAAACGGTTGACGAAGCTTTGACGATTGACAATAT
>JANMJN010001336.1:0-2056 GCA_031371355.1 Saprospiraceae bacterium | reverse complement strand
TTGACAGGAAAATCTTCGTCAGGCGTTTTAAACTTCGTCACCTCTTTGCCAAACAGCGATGTCCGCATATCCATGCCGATTTGGGCGGTCGAAATGCCTTCGCGCATCGCTCTTTCACGGTCGATATTGACAGTCACTTCGGGTTTTGTAATATTCAAATCAGATTTTAACTCTTCAACACCTGCTATTTGCAGCGAATCAAGGTAGCGTTTCAAGCCTTGTGAAGCTTTCGCCAATTCTCTGTAATCCTCGCCAGATATTTCAATCGAAATCGGTTTTGAAGTCGGCGGTCCGCCTGCTTCTTGTTCTACAACGATTTCAGCACCTGGAACACCTTTGACAGATTCACGAATTTGTTTCAAAACAGCACTCGTTGATTTGCCTTTCCGTTCAGCAAAAGGAACGAAGGCAACGGTCACTTTACCCAAATTCGAGTTTGTCGAAAGGTCAAACGATTGAGGGTCACCTGCTCCAACTGCCACATTAGCGATGACAGACGACACGACAGGATTGTTTTCACCAATGGCACCCATAATGCGTTTTTCAACGTCTTTGGTTACTTTATCCGTGTATTTTGTATCTGTTCCAACAGGTAATTTGATATAAGTATAAGCAAAATTCGGTTCTGCAGCAGGGAAAAACACGACGTTTGGCTTAGCAATACCGACCAAAATGAAACTGACGAATAGCAAAACAATAGTCGCTAATAGGACACCTAAAGCCCGCCATTTTGTTTTCAAAATACCGGTGACAAGGTTGGCATATACGTCTTGAACACGAGGCCAAACCTTTTTCTGGAAAGCCTCTGACAAATCATTCAACACAAATTTATTCAACAAATAAAGGAAGAAGAATGTCAACGTCAAGTTGCCAATGCCAAAATTAATCATGTAACTGACAACAATCATTAGTAAGAAAACAAGGCACGTAATGAAAAAGCCACGTGTCGCTTTCTTTTGTTTCCCCTCAGGATGCGGCTTCATAAAGTCAACCGCAAACACTGGATTGATGATATAAGCCACGATAAGTGAAGCAAAAAGTGTCACAATCATCGTTATCGGCAAGTAAAACATGAATTTACCAATCGTTCCTTGCCAAAACGCCAATGGGAAAAATGGCGCAAGGGTTGTCAAAGTACCTGACAAAACGGGTAAAAAGATTTCTCCCGCAGCGAGTTTTGCCGCTTTTTTTATCGGCACTTTCCCGTTCGCGAAAATACGATGGGTATTTTCTATGACCACAATCGCATCGTCCACAACGATACCGAGCGCAAGTAGGAAGGAGAACAAAACAATCATATTCAATGAAAATGTTTTGTAGCCCAAAAACGCTGTAAATAAAGTCGGCTCAAACAAAAACGCCACTGCCATAGAAAGTGGTACAGACAAAGCCACAAATAAGGCGTTGACCGTGCCCATAAAGAAGAGTAAAATAAGTGTTACGAGGATAAAACCAATGATAATCGTATTGATAAGGTCATCGAGCGTTACCCGTGTCCTTGTTGATTGATCGCCTGTGATACCGATTTGAAGTTCTTTTGGAAAGGATGTTTGCTGCAATTCATCACAAATACGCTTGATTTCGTCGCTGGCAATGATGAGGTTTTGACCACCCCGCTTGATAACATTGAGTGAAATCACGTTTTTGCCATTAAAACGGGCATAACTTTTCGGCTCTTCGTAAGTATCTTTTACTTCCGCAATGTCTTTCAAACGCACAACCGCACCACTACCACCCCTCAGTATAATCTCTTGAATTTGGCGTGGATTTGTGAATTGACCTGAAATGGACATATTGCGTTTGACATTGTTCATGTCCACGTTACCGCCCGAAATCGTCATATTTTCACTAGCAACTGCCCGTTCAATGTCCGTCAATGTCAACATATTTGCCGACATTTTGTACATATCCACATTGATTTGGATTTCTCTATCGAGCGCACCAACGATGTCCACACGGCTGATTTCCTTCATGCCTTCGATGCGGTCTCGCAAAATATCAGCATAGTATTTCAATCTATCAAGGCTCAGATCACCAGAAACGTGCACGTTCATAA
>JANMJN010001320.1:0-5634 GCA_031371355.1 Saprospiraceae bacterium | reverse complement strand
CGTGGGTCACCTGGATAAACACATAAGTTTTTGATGTTGGTGGCTGCCCCACTACGCGATATGCTGATGGTAGAAGTTAGGACGTAGTTGCCGCCGCGTAAGTACACCGTACAGGCAGTTGTCGTTGACGACGGTATGAGGGCTAATGCTCTCGCCAAAGTAACTGGGTTGTTGATGTCTGTTCCTGTACCAGTCGAGTTGGTAGAAGTCGGAGAAGCGTAAAAAGTTTGAGCAATGAGAGAAAAAGTGAAAGAAAAAGAAGTAAGAAAGGCTAATATGAGCTTTGTCATACGAAGAGATGTTTGATTTTTATTATTTTACTTGTTGTTTCCTAAAAGAATGCCACGAAGTTAGGTCAACATCAAAAATCAAATCAAAATATCAGCGGTAACGTTCTCGTAAATTCAGACAAAAAAACCTTGAAAGTGAACTTAGTCACTTTCAAGGTTTTTTATTCATTAACATCAAACTATAAATTACAAAATTTGATATACCACTTTTATTAAATAGCCTCTTCGGAAAAATCAACTTTGCGATAGACTTCATCTATATTTAATTCAAAAGGTGTGATATAAAGCGTAAGCGACCCTTCAAAAATAACTTCACCAAACTGCCATTTATCATTTACATCTTTATAAAACTGTTCTATACAATGTTTATCTGAACTGATCAAAAGGTATTCTTTCAAAGACACTATTTGGCGATAAGCTCTGAATTTATCACCTCTATCAAATACTTCAGTCGAATCTGACAAAACTTCAATCAGTATTTGAGGATTCGCAACAATGTCATTATAGTCATCTGCATAGACAGTTGAACCATTAACAACGACCACATCTGGATAAAAATAGTTTTTATTTTTTAAAAAACTGACGACTTTAGTTTCAGAGGTCGTTATGTCATGAGCCGTTTCGTATTGACGCACTTGTGTTTCTAAAATATAAGAACAGTTGTGTATTATTTTGTTGTGGGCACGTGTTCCGCCTGCCATTTCAATAAGTTTTCCGTTAAAAAATTCATGTTTACCGCCTTCTTCACGAAGTGTTGCCCGTTCTCTTGCGAGATATTCTTCGGCAGTCATCGCCGTTTTTGCTTCAAGAATTCCGACCATTTGTTATTATTTTTTGTAAAAATAAAACCTTAATTTTAAAACAGCAAGTTTTTCTCTTACCCCCCTCAGTAAAAAACCGAAGAAGCATTGAGTCATTGACCAAAGACTAATGACCAATAATATCAGTTCGTCCACTTCTATCAAAATGATTGGCAGAAGCCTGTTGCGTGCCCATCATCACCACGTCTTGGATGTTGACATATTCAGGGCGCGTGACCATAAAGTAGATGGTTTCGGCTACGTCCGAAGCTTTTAAAGGTGTAAAATCTTTATAAATATTGGCTTTTTCGGCATCACCATGAAAACGAATCATCGCAAATTCCGTTTCCTCAACAGCACCCGGAGAGACTTGACTGACACGTATATTATACTTGTGTAAATCCACGCGCATCGCTCTTGTTAAGGCGTCAACTGCAAATTTTGAAGCAGAATAAACATTGCCATTTGGATAAATCTCTTTACCCGCAATAGATCCGATATTGACAATATGCCCTTTGCGACGAGCAACCATCTGAGGTGCTATCGCCCGCGTCATGTACAACAAGCCTTTTATATTGGTGTCAATCATTTTATCCCAATCTTCAATATCACCTTCGTGAATGGGCGCAAAACCGCTTGCTAAACCTGCATTATTGATAAGAATATCAACGTTTTTGAAGTCTTCTTCCAATTCTGAAAGCGATTTTTTCATGTCTTCAAGGCTTCTGACATCAAAATTCAATACCTGAATACGATTTTTATATTCCGTTTCAAAATCTGTTTTCAAAGTCTCCAATCTATCTGCACGACGACCTGTCAGTATAAGGCGATAACCATTTTTAGCAAAAACAGCAGCTGTTGCCTTGCCAATTCCTGAGGTTGCACCGGTCACCAAAACCGTTAAACCATTGTCAAAAATGGGTTCAGGTACAGGTTTAGGTTCTTGATAATAAAAAAGTTGGTCATTTGAATCTGTTTTATGGTGTGCATTGAGTTCCGTAGCTCTGGCATACCATTTAGAGGCATTGGCTTTATCATTAATTTCAAAATACGCTTTAGCTAATTCAAAAGCCACATCATCGCGTTGCGGCGCTTGTTCAGCAGCTATTTGTAAATGGTCAATAGCCGTCTTAAAATCCCCTTTTTGTTCAATCATCGCCACAGCATAATGGTACTGCGCATCGGCATTAGCACCATCTTGTCCTATCGCATCTCTGAAATAGCGTAAAGCCTTGCGGTGCTGCTTTTTAAAGTGGTCATTGGTTAATCGACCCAATTTGTAATAAATACCTGGATAATTAGGTTTCAGCAAAGTGACTTTCTCCAAAGAGTTCAAACTCAAAATATAGTCACCTTGCTGTTCGGCGAGATAAGCCAACAGGATGTATGCATCTACGTTTGTGCGGTCGTTGTCTAAAAGTACATCCAATTGCTCAGTCGCTTCCGAAAAACGGTTTTGATTGGTCAATTCAGAGGCAAATTGATAGCGTAAAACATTGTTTTGTGGGTCTGCAAAAACAGCTTTTTGCATGGCTTCTAAAGTAGTTCCATCAGCATCATCCCCCTCAGTATAAACAGCATTTTCCACAACATCTTGTTGACTATCAACGACTTGTGTCAATTGAGATTCAAAATCAAAATTTGCATCTGCTTGCTCTGCTTCATCAAAAAGCCGCGCTACTTCTTTTTGAACATCCTCTTCATCTACTATCTCCGATGACAATTCAGTATCCGTTTTTTCAACAATATTGCCCAAAGGAGAAGCAGCGAAAGGCATATCTGTATGTTGTTCAGAATGTGCTTCGGCAGCAATGAGTTTTACCAATTTATCATCTTCATCATCAATCATATTATTGAGGTGAGTGTTATTGGTCTGTTTTGTTGACTCGTCAGCATTCTTTAACATGCCTTCAATCTTTTCAAGTGGTGTTTGTTTTTCCATAATTTCCTTCAATTCTTCGTCTTTTACAATTTGTTCTAATGTCAAACCAGAGATTTTTGAAGCCATCGGTTTTTCTATATTATCATTGGTTTCAGCAGGACTTTCTTCAACGAATTCATCCTGTTTTAAAGGCGATGTTGATTCATTAGTTGTTTCAGACATCAGATTTTTTTCTTCTGCGCGTATGTCTTGAACCAAAGTTTCCAATGTGTATGGCAAATCATTTTGTCCTGTCAATGGCTTTACTTCTATTGTTTTTTCATCAATATCCATATTTTCAGGCTGTGTATGTATTATTTCTTCTGTTTTCGAGCTTTCCTTATCTTTTTTTCCCACTACAGCATCTTGCGAAGTCCCTATTGATGAATCACTGGCTGTCAACCGTTCATTCAATTGAGCAATACCTGCAATATCAGACAACTCAATGGGCGGTTCTTTGTGGTCTTCAGACGAAATAATGGGCGTTTTCAACCCATTTGAATAGGCAACTTCTTCATGCTGATTTGGCAAAACAGTATGAGAAATAGCCACTTGGGGAGCTTCTTCTATCTTTTTTGTATATTCCAAACCTAAAACACGGTGCAAAATGATAAAGTTTGATTCTTTAAATTGATCAAAGCTGTAAAATTCCATCGTCCTAAAATATCGCAACAACTCACCTATTTCACTTGAAATCGCCCGAACAATGCGCACCTTATCGTTATTAGTAGATTCCTCACCTTCATCTTTTATTTTGCGCAATTCAAGATAACAGTCCTGCCAATAATTCATAAACTGAATAACATTACTAACACGGTCAAAAGAAGTCGGAACCGTTGACACTTTCCCAGTCTCCGCATTTTTATATACCCCCTCAGTCGTAACAGGAATCAAACGCTTTGAACTGCCTAAAGATTGAATAAAAGACAGCGCTTCATGCATGCACTTTTCAGACTTCAAAAAGTTATCACTAATCAACAAAAGAACAGGAAAAGCGTTTCCATTAGCCGATTTTTTCAATACTTCAATACCATGTTCTTCATCGAAAACGACCTTTTCAATTTCCATTTTGCCTTTCAAAGCTGAGGCTATTTTAGCTGCAACATACTGATTTTCAATACAATAAGCAATAATTAACTTTTCCATAAATTATGAACACCTGTCAGTTAGAAAATAAGAGTTTTTTGTGTTAGATACAAATACTATTCCGCTATTAGTTTTTTCATAAATTCATCGAATTCTTTTGAAAAATCAGCGTATTTACTCGTCGCGGGTCCATCAAAACCTGTATGAATTCGCCGCACATGGTTGTTTTTATCTAAAAAAATCATGGTCGGATACGCCACAATTTGCGATAAAAAAGGCAAAGATTTAGTCGCCTCCTTTCTATCTGTTGTCGTTCCCGCAATCAATATGTCATAAGGCATACCCATTCTCTTTTTGTAAGTCGCCACTTGAGTTGCTGCAACATTGGCATTGCGTTCAAAAGCTAAAGGAATAACCGATACTTTTTCTGCCAAATTTGGGTTTTCTTTCAGATATTTTATGATAAATTTCGTTTCATCAAAGCAATTTGGGCACCATGTACCCATCAATTGCAGTATTTTCACCTTAGAGCCAAATTCTGATAATGACACCTGTTTGCCATCCGCATTTGGAAAAGTAAAAGAAACAGCCCCCTCAGTATTGGCAGTTGTTAAAGTGTTCGCATCGCGCAACTCAGCCTTGTCGTTGCGCCTACCTTCCCAAATTTCGGGAATATTTTTACTACTTCTGAACAAGCCATCGAGGTGTCCATCGGGTCTAATTTTTCCTTCAAAAAGGAAAGCATGAGCACCATCAAAACACGATAAATAAAATTTATCGCCTTGAACTTCGCCGTCCAGAAAGCGATAATCGCCTGTTTCAGTTCTGAAAGTCCCCCTCAGTATATTGCCACTTTGCTTCAATTCACCTACGGCTTGATAAGGTTCTTTCGCTGCAAGGTCGAAAGTACAGCCCCATTTACCTGTCAAATCGGCAGCAGGTGGCTTGTTAACGGTTGTAAAACGATGATTTTGACCATAACGTGCCAAAAATGGAATCGTCAAGTTTTTAGCAGGCACAACCCACTCTCCTTCTATTACGCGTTCCTGAAACAAGGCTGTGATGTAAGAACCAAAAACGGGGAAATTGATGCGCAGCGTATCCTTACCTGTTTGTTTATTACGTCCATATTTAATATCTTCTGGCTCTACTTTAATCCGTTCCTCGCCATTGATGATTTCGATATAAAAACTCGTATCGTTGACGTATGTGACTTCCCATAAAAAAGGCAATTCGCCCTCAGTTGCCTCTTCATATTTTACGTTGTCAGGCAGTAATTTTTTATCTTTTTGTGTCAAAAGCTGCCTTGTAGAGTGAATTTCATTCGCTTGTTGCTTCACAATTTCTTTTGGAACAAGTTGCAAACTGATGCGCCAAATGCCAGGAGCCAAAGCCGTAAATTTGTTTTCCATAACAAAACAAGCCGCAAAAGTGGATAGTAAAACAACAAAAAGGACACCCCTCAGTATTTTCTTATTTAATAAATAGATAAAATCGAATTGGTCAAAATTTTTCATACAAGTGTTTGGTTCAATAG
>JANMJN010001315.1:0-2223 GCA_031371355.1 Saprospiraceae bacterium | reverse complement strand
GCATGATTCGATACAATCATCAAAGGACCCGTTGCCGTTAAATTTGAGCGATTTATAAATACTATTTTCCTGTAATAAATATTTAACGAGACAATGGCTAAGGCTTGTAAAAAACGATAGACAAGTTTGAGAATTGGGTTCATACGTTTTGAGCGTATTATGAGACACGAATGTCACTAATTACATGAATAAATTGGAATAATTAGTGAAATTCGTGTCGAAATTAGATTTTAAAATCTAAAAGCGCTGTTTTTATACTGTTATCAAAAGCCGCTCCTTCATCAAACAAAAACTTCACTTCAACAGGAATAGCATATATATTTAATTGATTTTCAACGATATACGGTTTGTGCAACTCTAAACGAGTGGCATCTTTTTCTGTTGTCAAAATCACTTTTTTACGTCCTGTCATTTGGTCAAAAAGTGTTTTGACGTGTGCGACATCATAGTTTGAAAAAATGCGGTGGTCTTCAAAAGCTAAGGTTGTAACTGCTTTAACGCGATGACTCAAATACTCTACTAAATAGTCCACACGTGCAATACCTGTGACCAAAAGCACCTCTGTTTCAGCGTCTAATTTGATGTCATTCAATTTGTCATTCAGTAGGAATGAGGGGTCGAAAATATGGTATGGCGTGGCATAATCGTAATAACTGAAAAAGACTTTTTGCTGACTGTGTGGATTTATTTCTTTTATAAAACGTTGTTTTTCAACTGTTTGCATATCAATCGGGCATTTTGAAACGATGATAATATCAGCACGTTCTGCGCCACTGCGCCCCTCGCGCAGGTTACCCATTGGCAAAATATAGTCGTGGGTATAAGGACGACTGTATTCTGTAATCAAAATGCTCATATAAGGTTGAACAGCCAAGTGTTGAAAAGCATCGTCAAGCAAAATGGTTTGAATGTCGGTGTGTTGATACATCATTTGTGGTATCGCATACGCCCGACGCTCGCCCACAGCCACAGGTACTGAGGGGTACTTACGTTTGAATTGCAACGGTTCGTCACCGACTTCGAGAGCCGTATTTTCGGGTTGAACCAAGCGAAAACCCTCGGTTTTGCGCTTGTAACCACGACTCAAAACGGCGACGTTAATATAGGGTTGTAGCAACCGAATAAGGTACTCAATGTGTGGCGATTTACCGACACCACCCGTGGACAGATTACCAACTACAATCGTCGGTACGTCAAAACGTGAGGATCGAAGTAATTGCAACTGATAGCTTAATTGGCGCATTTTGACGATTCCACCATAAACGAGGGCAAAAGGGGACATCAAGATGCGAAAAAATATATTGTTTAGCATAATGGGACAAAAGTAAGTGAAGTTTTTTACTTTAATTTTTGAAACTATAAAAACAATTTTACTCTATAAATGTTACTTTTGCAGTTAGAATAAGAAAGACTAAATCCAAATAGTCTATTTAAACGAATCATTGAAATTAATAAAACGCTGATTATCAATCAATTAGTAATGGAAAAGAAACGCAGAATATATCTCGACAACAATGCGACGACTCCCGTTGACCCCCGTGTTGCGGAAGCCATGATGCCTTATTTCACAACACATTTTGGCAACGCTGCCAGCCGCAACCACCCTTTCGGTTGGGAAGCAGAAGAAGGGGTTGATTATGCTCGTGAGCAAGTCGCTAAACTCATTGGTGCGGAAGACAAGGAAATCATTTTCACTTCTGGAGCGACAGAAGCCATCAATTTGGCTTTGAAAGGCGCGTATGAGATGTATGCCAAAAAAGGCAACCATATTATTACCGTAAAAACAGAGCATAAAGCGGTTTTGGATACTTGTAAGCACATCGAAAAATTAGGTGGCGAAGTCACTTATCTCGATGTCAATTACGATGCCACGATTAACCTTGACGAATTGGAAGCGGCTATCAAGCCAGGAACGATTTTGGTTTGTGTCATGTTCGCCAACAACGAAACGGGTGTGATTCAAGACATGAAACGCATTGGTGAAATTTGTGCGAAACATGGCGTATTATTTATGTCTGATATTACGCAAGCGGCGGGCAAAGTGCCGATTAATGTCAAAGAATTAGGCATTCACTTAGCTTGTTTTACAGCGCATAAAATGTATGGACCAAAAGGCGTTGGTGCATTATTCGTCAACCGTATCAAGCCTCGTGTAAAGGTTACGGCTCAAATTGACGGTGGTGGTCACGAGCGCGGTATGCGTTCAGGTACGCTCAATGTGCC
>JANMJN010001299.1:0-4517 GCA_031371355.1 Saprospiraceae bacterium | reverse complement strand
CTTCGTCATTGCTTCGTTCCTCGCAATGACGAATCGAGATTTGGCAATGACCGAGCTTTCTGAACGTGGTCATAACGCAAAAAAAAATGCTCTAACCAATTCACTATGAATCAGTTAGAGCATTTATAAACCTTCTTATACTTTTATTCAAAATTAACCTCTGTCAGTATCATCTTGGTCAATGAATTGTCTTTCATTTCCAAGTTTGAACTGCCCATTAGGTATTCGTCAACGGCACGGGCAGCTTCACGACCTTCGGACATTGCCCACACGACGAGCGATTGACCGCGCCGCATATCACCAGCTGTAAACACTTTTGGGTTGTTGGTCTGGTAATTATTGTCTGCCACATTGCCGCGTCCATCGAGTGCGATGTTGAGTTGTGCCAACATGCCTTCGTGTTGAGGATGTAAGAAACCCGCTGCGATGAACACCATATCACAAGGCAATTCTTGTTCTGTGCCTTCAATTTCGACCATTTTGCCGTCTTTCCACTCGATATTGACAATTTTCATGGCTTTCAAATTGCCATCTTCGTCACCAATAAAGGCTTTTGTATTGATAGCCCATTGGCGTTCGCAACCTTCGATATGTGAAGTGGAAGTCCGCAACATCATGGGCCAATTGGGCCAAGGTGTTGCAGCGGCTCTTTCGAGTGGCGGTTTGCCCATCACTTCAATTTGTGTTACAGAAGCTGCGCCATGCCGATTGGATGTACCCACACAGTCTGCACCTGTATCACCCCCACCAATGACGACGACGTGTTTACCCGTTGCCAAAATCGGTTCGCCCAACTTAGCAGGGTCATCGCCAGCCACACGTTTATTGTTTTGTTCCAAAAATTGCATGGCAAAATAAACACCGTTCAACTCACGTCCTGGAATCAACAAATTGCGAGGAATCGTTGAACCGCCCGTCAAAACCACGGCATCGTATTCATCTAAAATGAGTTGCGGATCAATATTAAAACCGACATTCGCATTTACTTTGAAAGTAATACCAGACTCTTCCATCACCTTTTGGCGGCGGTCAATGACCCATTTTTCCATCTTAAAATCGGGAATACCGTAGCGCAACAAACCACCGATGCGGGTATTGCGCTCAAACACTGTAGCCCAATGTCCCGCCCTGTTCAGTTGTGCCGCCGCAGCCATACCAGCAGGTCCGCCGCCGATAACAGCTACTTTTTTACCTGTTCTTACTGAGGTGGGTGTCGCTTTGACAAGACCATTTTCAAAGGCGTGTTCAATAATAGATTTCTCGATGTGTTCAATCGCTACAGGCGGTTGATTGATGCCCAAAACGCAAGCAGATTCGCAAGGTGCGGGGCAAATACGACCTGTAAATTCAGGAAAGTTGTTCGTGCTACTCAGTATTTCGTAAGCCTCAGACCAACTTTTACGAAAGACTGCATCATTAAATTCTGGAATAATATTGCCGAGTGGACAGCCGTTGTGGCAAAAAGGCACACCACAGTCCATACAACGTGCCGCTTGTTCGTTCGTCTTTTCGTCTGCAAAAGGTTGATACAACTCTTTATAATCGTGTTTACGCTCTTCGACAGGGCGTGTTTTTGGCAATTCACGTGTGAATTTCAAAAAGCCTTTCGGATCTCCCATTTATTTGATAATTGAATTGGTTTAAAATATAAACTAACCAGAGGGCGAAGTTACGTTATTTTTCAGAAACGGAAAGGATACATGTTTATCAGACTTAGAATCTCAAACACAAATGACTGTATTGTTTTAAAAAACAAAATATAATATTGATTGAATTAGGCTATTTGTATTTTCATTCTGTTTTTTGAAATAGATAAAATGAAGCGTTCTGTCTAAAAACTATCAAAAAAAAACTCTTCCTTGCATAACAGGGAAGAGCTACAATACAAAAAAGCATGAAAAATTTTACTAAATAATTTTTATAAATGTGTTTGTTTGATAAGTAATCGGTATAGCTGGACATACGGCGTATGACTGAGAGATACCTCAATATTCAGAAATATGTATGCATGGAAATTGTTGTGTTAGATTTAAATATAAATCTAAACGTTGGAATGGAAATGACGATCGTTTTCATTTTTAGTTGTCTGTTTTCAATGAAGTTATTGGTTGTGCGAAAGTAAAATAGTGAGCAAATATATTGACTTCCAAAGTGTTATGCAAAAATATGTTCTTATTTATAAACATATTTTTATGAAAAATGAGAAAAATAACTATTTATGTAAACACAAAATAATAGCATGGTCGAACTGCACAGGTATGGAAACGTGAAAATAATAAGTTGGTCTTTTGGGTTTTGCAGCTACAGATATCGGATACAGATATTAGAATTAATTTTGTTTTTCAACGTAATCGCAACTATTTTGCCTAAACTAAAGCAATGGTTTATTTGTGGCGGTAGCGAGTTCAAGTATAGAGGTTATAGTATTATACTTTGACAACATGCTTAAAGTGCCAAAGTAGAATTTTAAACTTTTTTCAAGACTTTCAATGCCTATGTAAAGTAATTTTTTCAGGCATTTGCGCCATAAATGTGATATCAATTTTCCGAATATAGACTAAAGGTTTCGCAATTTTAAAATATTGACCCCCCTCAGTATTATTTATCGAGATGACCGTCTCAGCATGAACACAACTGGCTTCTGCACACTGATGCTCAATGATGCCAATTACCACTGACTCATCCAAATTGAAACGCGCAATCACCCATTGCCGAATTGCTTTTCTGACCTCAATATTCTCAGGGTCAAGTGGATTTTTGAATATAGCCATAGAAAATATGAATGATGAAATACGAATGATGAAATATTCGCTTTTCATATTTCATCATTCATATTTCATATTTACAGTGGAATAATCTCAACGATTTCAAGTCCGTAACCAATTAAACCGACGCGCCGCTTTTGTGAACGTGTAATTAATCGGATTTTAGAAACACCTAAATCGTTGAGAATTTGTGCGCCAACACCATAGTCTCTGGCATCTATCGCAAATTTCGGCGACTCTTGACGCTCTTGTTGCGCCTTGTAAGCCTTCAAACGTTGCAACATCGAATGCCCTTTTTCAGCTTGTTGGATATATAGGAAAACACCACGCCCTTCTTTGGCGATAATATCAAAAGCGCTATGCAGCGTCGTTTCGGTATTGTCGAAAAGGCTACCTAAAATATCATTGGGTTCTGTTGAACTTTGTACACGTACGGCAACATCTTCATCAGGCGCCCAATCACCTTTTTTAATGGCTAAATGAATATCGCCAGACGTCAGTTGTTTGTAAGCAAAAACCTCTAATTCACCATATTTTGAAGGCAATTTGACGCTCATCTCGCGTTTAATGAGCCTTTCGGTTTGCATACGGTAAGCCACTAAGTCGTCAATAGAGACAATTTTCAAGTTAAACCTTTCGGCTATTTTAAGCAATTGCGGCAAACGCGCCATCGTGCCGTCTTCATTCAATATTTCAACCAACACACCTGCAGGATACAGACCCGCCAAACGTGCGAAATCTATGGCTGCCTCCGTATGTCCTGTGCGCCGCAAAACACCGCCCGTTTTGGCTCTTAAAGGAAAAATATGTCCTGGACGGGCAAAATCAACGCTTTTAGCTGCTGGATTTGTCATCCAACGAATACCCGTCGAGCGGTCATAAGCACTGATACCCGTCGAACAACCATGACCCAAAAGGTCAATCGAAATGGTAAAAGCCGTTTCATGAAGTGCCGTATTTTCAGGTACCATCGGCTTCAATTCGAGTTCATCGGCACGGCTTTCTTCAATCGGTGTACAAATTAAGCCACGTCCATGTGTTGCCATAAAATTTATCATTTCGGGCGTAACCAACTCAGCGGCACAGATAAAATCGCCTTCGTTTTCGCGGTCTTCATCGTCCACGACAATGATGATTTTGCCTGCTCGAATGTCGGCAATGGCTTCTTCGATGGTGTTTAATGTGGTTACTTTTTCCATATCTGGTAAGAGCGTTGTCTCTAACATACTTTGTTTTTGAATTTATAAACTAAACAAACCAAATTTAGTTTGGTTGTTTTTCAATCATTTTTTCATTTAATAAGTCCATAAAAAGCTGGGTCGCATTTTGCCAAGAATAATTTTTTTCAACAAATATGCGTCCATTGTCACTTATAATATTTTGTAAATCAGTATTTTGTAATAATCTTAGTATTTGTTCAGCAACCCCCCCCTCAGTATCGGCAAGCAAAATATCCTTTTCTGCCGTTGAGCCAATCGCATTGTTCACACGCGTCGTTGTAACGACGGGTACATGCATCGCCATGGCTTCTAATATTTTATTTTGTTGCCCAATACCGTGCATCAAAGGAGCGACTAAAATGCGTGACTGTGCATAAGCCTCTCTAATGTCGTCGAGCCAACCGATGACTTTAATATGGTCATTTTCAAATCGCCAAATCTCATCCGTCGGTCGTGCACCTGCTAATAAAATCGTTACATCGGGCTTTTGCGCTTTCACTAAAGGCACTATTTTTTTGATTAAAAAACGAAC